>JAZRHJ010000046.1:0-1027 GCA_045644695.1 Alphaproteobacteria bacterium
TTTATATAAATTAAAAATTTTTTTTCTGACCGGCAACAAATCAAAGTCCCCTGCATTAACACAGGCACCTAAGTTCAAACAAGCCAACAAACAAACAATTATTTTTTTCATATGCATTTCACCAATCAAAATAAAGATTTATAAATTTATTTTTAATTATTATATCATAAACTGCATTTAGTAAACAAATTTATAACAAGTTATAGGATAATTAAAAACAAATGACATCAAAATGTTGGCAAATAAATTTTTATCCCTCAAATACAAGTGATGAAAACTTTGAAAATTTTTTATCTGATTTTTTTGAGGTTGTAACACAAAACTATAATGACGATGGTCTTGATGAATATGTCGGATATACCGGAGAAATTTTTGATGAGAGTGCTATGCTTGAAACGGCACAAAATTACGGTATCAGTTTGCCGAAATATAAAGTCATGGAACTAAAAAGTGAAAATTGGCTCAAAGATTATGTTATAAAATTTGATGCTTTTGAAGTTTGTGATTTTTGTATTTATGGTGTACATCAGACAACAAAACCAGAAACAGACAAGATTCCTTTGCAAATATATGCGGCAACGGCTTTCGGTTCCAATCATCAAACAACACAATGTTGTATACGAGCTGTTTGTGAATTAAAAGCATCAGGATACGAACCGAAAAATATTTTAGACATAGGTACGGGGTCGGGAATTTTATCGCTTTGTTCGGCAAAGTTATGGCCAAATACTTCTGTTGTTGCCGGAGATATTGATGATGAAGCAATAATAGTAACGGCAGGCAATGCTCAAAATAATAACTTGTCATCGCAAATTGAAGCGGTGGTAAGTGACGGTTACCAACATCAAAAAATTAAAGAAAATTCTCCATGTGATTTGATATTATGCAATATTTTTGCAAATCCGCTTAGGGCTTTTGCGCCAGAATTGGCTCAAAATCTGAATGAGGGCGGATATTGTGTTTTATCCGGGTTCGTAGAGGAGCAAAGTGATGATGTTATAAAAGCCCATGAAAAGCAAGGGCTTAA
>JAZRHJ010000047.1:0-4219 GCA_045644695.1 Alphaproteobacteria bacterium
CAGGTTAACAAATACCGTAATTGTGGTAAATACACCAAACAAATTATATGCGGCAACCATAAATAAAACAACAAATGATAAACCGATAACAGATGCAATTAAACCAGCTTTAATAGAATCTGCACCTAAACCAGCGCCTACTGTCCTTTCTTCCAAAACTTCCAACGGAGCCGGTAACGCACCGGAACGCAACAACATTGCCAATTCATTAGCGGTTTCAGAACTGAAATTACCTGTGATAACGCCACTTCCTCCAACAATAGCGCCTTGAATGGTTGGGGCTGAAATCACCTGATTATCCAATACAATAGCCAATGCTTCTTTTACATGTTCTTTAGTAACTTCTGCAAATTTACGTCCGCCGACAGTATCAAATTTAAAACTAACCACAGGCATACCTTCTTGAAAAGCAACACCGGCATCGACCAAGTGCGCACCATCTACAACCGCTTTTCTTGTAATTACATATTGTCCGCCATCAACTCCTGATACAACACGGGAAGAACTACTCAATTTACCACGTCTGGCATCAGCAACATTTGTTCTTGCATCTACCAAATGGAATGACATTTTTGCGGTTTTACCCAATAATTGTTTAACTTCTTCCGGATTTTGAATGCCTGGTAACTGAACTACAATTCTGTTTTGTCCCTGACTTTGAATTGTAGGTTCTTTTGTACCTAATTCATCAATACGGCGACGCACAATTTCAATAGATTGAGCAACAACTTTTGCTTGAAGTTGATTATATGCAATATCCGAATATCTGATTTCTATGGTATCATCAGCAACCGAAACGGTCAGTCCGTCTTCAATTTGTTTGAAAAAGCCGACTGCCTGACTTCTAGATGCCGAATTATCAATTTTCACCTTAACACTATCGTCATTTGCCGATAAATTTTGGTAACGTATACGATGCTCACGTAATATTTGACGAACAGAATCTTCAATTGTTGCCATACGTTCTTTTACAACATCATCCATTTTAACTTCTAACAACAAGTTAGAACCACCTTGCAAATCAAGTCCTAAACTAATTGTTTTCCACCAAGACGGAAGTTTAATATCTTTTGGTAAAAAGTTTGGAACTGCCAAGAACATGCCTATAACGCAAATAGCAATGATAAGAGCAATTCTTTTTGATGAAAGTTTATACATTTTTCTATCCTATTTTGTTTTTGATTTCTTTGTTGTTTTGCTTGTTTTAATGGTTTTAACTTCGGTATTTTCTCCACCTAAAACTTCACGAATCGTATATTTGTGAACAGTAATTATAACACCTTTAGAAACTTCAATACCGATTTTATCGTCATCAATACTTGTAACTTTACCGTATACACCACCGCCTGTAATAACTTCATCACCTTTTTTCATAGCATCTAATGTTGCCTCATGCTGTTTAATTTTCTTTTGCTGCGGACGAATAAGCAAAAAGTAAAAAACAAGCATAATACATACAAGTTGAATGACAACACCCATTGTTGATGCCCCTGTACCTACAGGTGCCGCTGCTTGAGCCCAAGCATTATTGATAAACATTATTTTCTCCTTAAAACAATTATTAACTGCGATGAATATACACTATTTTTTTTAGCATACAAACGAAACTTGCAACTATTGAACAACTATTTTTATTTTTTAAGTATTTAAGGTAAATATTTACGGGGATTTACGGCTTTTTTACCGGCTCTTACTTCAAAATGCAGTTGCGGACTGTCAACTCCGCCTGTTTGACCTACGGTTGCAATTTTTTCGCCTTTTACAACCTGTTGTCCTTTTCTTACAAAAAGTTTTTGGTTATGGGCATATGCCGTTATCCAACCGTCAGGATGTTTTATTAATATCAAATTTCCGAACCCTTTTAATTCATTGCCGGCATAAGCCACAACCCCTTTGTCTGCCGCTTTAACATCTGTTCCTAACGGCGCTTTAATATTTATACCGTCATTTTTACGACCTTTTCCTATGGTGCCGAAACCCGAAATAATGCGTCCTCTGACCGGCCAAGCAAATTTTGCCGTTCTGTTTTTAGGTGCAACATAGGTACTTTTAGCCGATTTTTTATATGTTGATGTATTTTTCTTGGCATATTTTGTTCTTAAAGCCGATTTTTTAGCCGCGACATAAGACGAACTTCCCGATATTTGCAATTTTTGCCCCACATTTAGCGAATATGGAGGTTTTAAGCCGTTTAATGTTACTAAAGATGATGTATTTGTGTTATATTTGCGAGCAATTGCGTATAAAGTATCGCCTTTTTTAACCATATGATATTTGGCAAGCGGAAGTTTTAATGTTTGCCCCACTTTTAATGAATATGGAGTGCGAAGATTATTGTGTTTTATCAGATCGTTTAGCGAAACATTGTAGCGTTTGGATATGCTGTAAAGCGTATCACCCTTTTCAACCTCTATGATTGAGGGCGCTGAACCGAACAACGAATATTTATTAAATAATCTAATCTGACCGCCCGAATTATAACAACCGGTCAGCATAAAGATTAATATAACAACACTACAAACTTTTTTTATCATTAACATTCCTTTTCGTTATTAATATGCAACCAAATCGCTAAATATTGGTTAAAAGCACTTGATTTTTGAAAAAGATTTGCTTATGCTAATCGAAATTTTTGTAATAAGGTAATAATATGGTAAAAAAACCGCATATTGATGACAGTGCCGGCGATAAATATAAGTACGGTTTTATCACCGATGTAGAATCGGAAACATCACCTAAAGGTTTAAATGAAGATGTTATCCGTTTAATTTCGCATAAAAAATCAGAGCCGGAGTGGCTCTTGCAAAAGCGTTTGCAGGCATTCGAATTTTGGAAAAATATGACTGAGCCAACTTGGGCAAAACTTTGCTATGAAAAAATAGATTATCAGGATTTATATTACTATTCGGCTCCCGTACAAAAGGTAAAACCGAAAAGTTTAGATGAAATTGACCCTAAAATAATTGAAACATACAATAAACTGGGCATTCCCTTAAAAGAACAAGAAATTTTATCGGGCGTTGTAGCGGTCGATGCGGTTTTTGACAGTGTTTCGGTTGCAACTACATATAGAGCAAAACTTAAAGAAAAAGGCGTTATTTTTTGTTCAATTTCCGAAGCTATCCAAGAATATCCTGATTTAGTTAAAAAGTATTTAGGTTCGGTTGTACCGTATACCGATAACTTTTTCGCTTGCCTTAATTCAGCCGTATTTACCGACGGGTCTTTTGTGTACATTCCCAAAGGTGTAAAATGTCCGATGGAACTATCGACATATTTCAGAATCAATGCAAAAAACACCGGACAATTTGAAAGGACTCTCATTATTGCCGACGAAGAAAGTTATGTATCATATTTAGAAGGCTGCACTGCCCCACAACGAGATGAAAATCAACTTCATGCCGCTATTGTCGAAATTGTAGTATTAAAAGATGCCGAAGTAAAATATTCGACGGTGCAAAACTGGTATCCGGGTGATAAAGACGGCAAAGGCGGAGTGTATAATTTTGTTACCAAAAGAGCCGCTTGTCGCGGAAAAAATTCTAAAGTTTCGTGGACACAAGTTGAAACAGGGTCTGCCATTACGTGGAAATATCCTTCTTGCATTTTACAAGGTGATAATTCTATCGGCGAATTTTATTCGGTTGCAATCACTAACAACCGCCAACAAGCCGACACCGGAACAAAAATGATTCATATCGGTAAAAACACTCGTTCAAAGATTATCTCTAAAGGAATTTCAGCCGGTTTTTCAAACCAAACTTATCGCGGTTTGGTAAAAGTGATGCCAAATGCCGATAATGCCCGCAACTATTCGCAATGCGATAGTTTACTTATTGGAAAAACTTGTGGTTCTCATACCATCCCATACATTGAAAACAGAAGTAAAACTGCAATTTTAGAGCATGAAGCAACAACTTCAAAAATTAGCGATGACCAACTTTTTTATTGTAGACAAAGAGGAATTTCCGAAGAAGATGCCGTAAGCCTAATCGTAAATGGTTTTTGCAAAGAAGTCATGCAACATCTGCCAATGGAATTTGCCATAGAAGCCGCAAAACTGATTAATATATCTTTAGAAGGGAGCGTAGGATAATGAACATTTATAAAAGAGCATTAAAAACTTGGGGTAAAGAGCCTCAAATGTTACAAGTTATTGAAGAAATGAGTGAACTTACGAAAGAAATATTAAAAAATATAAATCGTAAAAAAGACAATA
>JAZRHJ010000048.1:0-7404 GCA_045644695.1 Alphaproteobacteria bacterium
TACCAAAACGCGGTTTTAACAATCCGTTTGCAAAACAATTTGCTGTTGTAAACTTGGATACAATTCAAAAAGCAGTTGATGCCGGTAAATTAGATGCTGCTTCAATTGATATTGAAACATTAGTCAACTCAAGAGTAATTACCAAGAAAATGGACGGAGTTCGTTTACTTGCTCGTGGTGCAATAACTTCTTCTGTTAACATTTCTGTTAACTCTGCTTCAAAAGCAGCTGTGGAAGCAGTTGAAAAAGCTGGCGGAAAGGTAAACCTTATCTAACGGGCAACTAAATACAAAAATTGCGGGTGGAAAGTTTCCTCATGTACTTTTGTGTACATTCCGGTACTTTCCCCCTTATTTTTTATTATTTGCACACGCTAGCTAAGGTTTACGGTAAACCTCGTATGATAGTTCGTCCAGAACAAAAAACTGTAGGTGAGCAAAATTCATGTACGCTAAAATTTTGACCGCTTTATTTTTTTATTTTCTGATTATAACGTGTTCAAACCATTGTTCTTGGAAATGTGTCATTTGATTAATTTGTTCATCTGTAAAATTAATATTTTTCGGTGCAATAATTAACTTGTCATCATCGTTATTTGTACGGCAAATGATGGCAATACACTGACCGGTAAATTCTTTTAATGGTTTATTGACACCTAATACGTATACATCAAGTTCTTCATTATCTCCAGATATTGTATCAGGAACATAGCCATAATTTACTTCATATTTAAAACCATATTTGGGATGAAGACTGTTAAGTGGTCGGTCAATTTTAACAAAGATTGTTTTGCCAATATATTTTATGTTATCATTCATGATTTTATCCTTTTTTATTAATATACTAAAAATAACTAAAAAATCAATTGCTATTATAATCGGAATGTCTTACACTTGGATTAGTTATTTATAGGAGAATGTTATGAATAAGAGTATACAAGTTAGGGTTCAAAATGAAATTGATAAAATTATAAAAATGGCCTCTGATGTAGAAATTGTTTCTAATATTCCGTTTAATGAAATGCAACTGGCTCTATTAAAAGAACTTAATTATCATGCGGCAACGCAAACATTGTATGATGACGAAGTAGAAAGAGACCCCAGAAAAATTTTATATAAAACAAATCAGAATCTTAAAAAAGCGGTAGTAGCTTTGTGTCTTACCCAGGTTTTGATTAATAAACGTTCAAAAGGATATTATACTAAAGAATATTTTGAAGAAAATATTGAAGTTAAAACAGTAAATGTAGGTTTAAAACAAATTAATTTTGGTTATTGTGAAGATGATGAAATTTTAAGCGCAATTAATGAAGAAAAAGTTTTTGATTGGATTTTATATTGTCAAGGACGAGGAATTAATGCTTTTTCACAAGAAAAAACAGATTGTCGCGGAGTTGAGGGGTTTGTTCCCGGTACTTCTTCAACTTACGAATTTGCCAGATTTCAAAATTTGCATAATGAACAACAAAGGCGTAAAAATGCCATAGAAAAAGAAAAACTGCAGTTAGAATTTAAACAAACATTTATGAAAGAATTAGCTGCAGGATTAGCAAAACAACAACTTGAACAAAATCCCAATATTATGGAATTGGTTGCATCTATTTTTGAAAAAGAAAATTATACAGATGCTATCAATAAATTATTGGATAATCATTTAGAACAGCAAAAAGATGTTATTAGCGAAAAAATTACAAATTTTAATAACGAACCTACAAATTTGATTGAATATCATTCTAATAATTATGCCGAAAATTTTGTTTTGTTTGTAAATAAACAAAAGCAACATCAGAGATAACTTGTAAAGGACTTTTTTATGCTAGCAGACTTTCATACACATTCGCATTATTCAGACGGAATGCTCTCTCCTAAAGAACTTATTTATCATGCAAAAGAAATCGGTTTGGATATAATTGCATTAACAGACCACGATACAATCGCCGGAATTAAAGAGGCCCAAGAAGAAGCATTAAAAATTGGGATTAAGTTTATAAGTGGTATCGAACTTTCGACATTTGATGACGAAAATATATCTATGCATGTTTTGGGTTTAGATATTAAAAATTTATCGGCATTTGATGATATATTGCACGAACAACAGATATTAAGAAAAGAGCGCAATATAAAATTGTTAAACATCTTAAAAGCAGATTGTGGTATAGATATAAATTATGAAGATATAAAAAAAGAATGTAAAGGTACCATAGGTAAAGGAAATATATCGCAATATTTAGTGCATCACGGATATTATCCTACTTATAAAGACGCAAATAAGGTTGTGATGCAATATAAACATCTTTCTTGTGGAATTGATGTTAAAATAGCAATAAATGTTATTCATAAAGCCGGAGGATTAGCATTTTTAGCGCATCCGCATTCGTTAAAATTAGATGATGAGCAAATAGAGCAACAAATTGTAAAATTGCAATCTTGGGGGCTTGATGGTGTGGAATATGCTCACTCGTATCATACATTAGAGCAAACTTTATTGTATAAAAAAATTGCAAATAAATATGGCTTGAAATTAACTCTCGGGTCAGATTTTCATGGTGCATATAAAGAAAGCGTAAAATTGGCTTATGGTAAATCGGATACTCCACTTGGTGATGCATCGCTTATTTATTTAGTTAATAAATAAGAACTCCGATTATTCGGAGTTCTTATTTTTCTTAGTTGTTACTTTCCTTTTCTTTTTTTTTGAGCCATTAATTGGATAGATAAATTATTATTTTGCCTGTTATTAATAACACTATGAACAATTTCGTCTTTATGTTGAGAAATTTGCTGCCAAGTTAAGTTATTACGAACATAATTATAGCCGTTTTCTGCTATTTGTTTGCGTAATTCTTCATTGTTGAGCAAAATTTCTAAGGCTTTAACTTGGCGCCAACGATCTTCTTCTTGAGAAGGTCCATATAAACCAATAGACATAGTATAATCTTGAAAATCATTTCTAACATCTGTACAATGGGCAAAATCATTAAAACCGCTTCTACCAACAATAACAGCAGTTTTACAACCCATCGCTTCAATTGGAACCATACCAAATGCTTCATTTAAGCTAGACATGACAAATACAGATGAAACATTATATACTTTTGCCATTTCTGCATGATTTAATGATGGTAAGTATACTACCCTGTCTTCAAAATCTTTCAAAATTTCTTGACATTGTTGTGTTACGGGGTTTGATGCTTCGGCACTTACCATAAATATAACATTAGGGTCTTTTGCCATAACTTCGGCCATAGAACGAGATAATTCAACGAATCCTTTGTCACGAACAACACGACCTAAAGAAGAAACAACTTTTTTATCGGTTAAATCAATACTGGATTCTTCATTATAAATATTGGTATATTCGAAACGATATTTAAGTTTATTTATTTCTTGTGGTGATAATGGTGTGAAGATTGTATCATTATATCCGGGGGGAATAATGGTGATTTTATCTTTATCTGATAAGTATGGCTCATCAAGTAAACGACGTTGTTCATCAGGAGATGTAGCAATAATTATATCAGCTTTGTCAAATGCATACTTTTCGTGTTCTATACGTTGTGTAAAGTTATGCCATTTCCATTCTTCTTCAGAAATATTACCAGCCTCATATTGTGGTAAATTTCTTTCATATTTTTTGTGACCTAAAGAGTGGCTTGTCACCAGCATAATGGGTCTTTTGCCAGTTTCTGCTTCTATTTTTGAACAAAGCATATCTGCTGCCAACATACCATCACGATAGTGTCCTTCTACAACTTCAATTTTATCTAAAGAGCCTTCTTTTTTGTAAAATTCATATAAATTATCAATAAATTCGGGTAAAAGTTCAACAATTTCTTCTTTGGGTTTGAAATAAAAATTTCCGCCCGCCGGGACACGAAGTACACGGCTTTGAACGTTATCGCAATCATGCCATTGACATTCTACTTTATAATTTATATCTTTACCCAAATCTTTGTATACGCCACCAAATTGTGGACAAATACGAGGATCAACGCGGCGTGTTACTAAATCCACATCATAATTGGTAGAATTCGAGGCTAAAGCTTTCACATAATAAACTTGACCTCCGGTATCTTGTCCTGTAATTACTGTTTTAGATATTACTTGTGATGTTGGATAACCTAATTCATCGGTTGCAAATGCGCAATCTCCTTCTACTAATCCGTGAGAAGAGATGATAACTTTTATTTTTCTTTTCATGATTTTCCTTATTTAATGGTTATTAAACTTATGGATGCAATTTACATTATTAGAGGTTTAATGTCAAATGTTAAATTAGTTTTTTTAAATTCAAATAAGTATTTAATTAATATACTTATTAAAAGTATTATACATTTTAAGGTATGTTTCCAAACTGCAGTGACCAGAAGCTTTTACAATGTATAATTTTGAATTTTTTAGCGCTTTATGAAGTTCATATGCTTGATATAAAGGACAAATAAAGTCTATCCGATTATGGTATATCAATGTCGGAATGTGCGCAATTTTTTTAGCATTTTTTATAAGTTGATTTTCTTTTAAGAAAAAATCGTGTTTCATATAATGCATAAAAATTTTAAATTTATTTAATTGTTTCTCCGTATATTCTTGTTTTGAAAAATTAACATCTAATGTGCCTATCGCATGTTCAAAAGGAGCATAATATTGCATGGCCAAATCCATATCAGTTTTTTTATTTGAAAAGAGTTTTTTACAGCAAAAACTAATCATGTCTTGGCCTTTAGCAACATTTTGTAATGTTTCTAATGCATCAGGATAAAACAGTTTTGCCGATGGTGACATGTTTTCACCATCTTTTTTTCGTGCTAAAAAAACACTATTTAAAACAATTTTTTTTACAAGTTCCGGATATGTTTGAGCAAAATGCAAAGCACAAGTCACGCCAAAAGATGCCCCCGCGACGATAATTTCTTTCTTTATTTTTAAATATTTAAGCAATCTTATGGCATCATTTGTGGTATCGTTGATAGTATTTTTATACAACAGGTTTTTATATTCTGATTTACCGCAACCGCGTTGATCAAAAGTAATTATGCGATATTTTTTTAAATTAAAACCGCTGGCTTGATAGGGTTTTGAACTGCCTCCGGGCCCACCATGAAACACAAGAACTGGTTTCCCTTTTTTATTGCCGATTTCCTGATAAAAAATTTTGTGACCGTCAATTTCGGGTAAGTAACCCTGATTAAAAGGTTTTATAAATTTGAGTCGTAATTTAAACCAAAACATATTCATAATTTGTATCTTTCATAAGCGTAAAAATGTTTTTACAGGATAAAATATATTCGCTAATCTGTCAACATTATCGATTATGTTTTGTTAAAATTTTTAGCCCGTCTATAAAACTTTTTTTGCTGATAAATTATTTTTGTCTGATTTAAGTTGGTTTGAAAATCATTAATGATTTTTACCTGTTCGCTTATTTCTTTTGAGGAAATTTTGTTTTGGTTAATAAGGCCAAATGTATTTTCAATTTTTTTAATTTCAATATGTAATACAAATGTATCTTACGGTTGTAAGTTATCCCCTTATTGAAAATAGATTCTTTACATATAGATATAATTGTGTTTATCCTATACGTGTAACATATAAATAATTAAAACAAAGGTATTATTACAATGACTAAAAACGCTTTAACAGATTTTTTAAATGATATAAAAGAAAACAAAATTGCCGTTACTGTTTTTTTAATTAACGGTGTCAAACTTCAAGGCGTAATTACTTTTTTTGATGAAACGTCATTATTGCTTAGACGCGATGGTCATACTCAACTTGTTTATAAACACGCTGTTTCGACCATTATGCCCAGTGCTACCGTTGATGTTGTTGAAGATTAACTTTGCAAGATATAACATCTGTTAAAACAAATGCTTGTGTTATCTGCCCTTATGTGGCAGATGCTAGGCGTGTAATATCTGAAGGCAGTCGTTTGGCTGAAATTGTCGGTTTGGCTCATGCTATTGACTTAGATGTTATACATTCTGAAATTGTTAAGCTCAAAAATATTAAGCCTTCAACATATTTTTCTAAAGGGTTTATTGAAAAAATTTCCGATTTGATTAAAAATATGGAAATTACTTTGATGGTTGTTGATACTTTATTGTCGCCAATTCAGCAACGCAATTTGGAAAAAGAACTGAATGTTAAGGTAATTGATCGGACTGCGCTTATTTTAGAAATTTTTGGTGAAAGAGCAAATACCAGTGAAGGTAAACTTCAAGTAGAACTTGCTCATTTAACATATCAACGCTCTCGTTTGGTAAGAAGTTGGACGCATTTGGAACGTCAACGTGGCGGTGCCGGTTTTTTAGGCGGTCCGGGTGAAAAACAAATAGAATTAGACAGGCGTATAATTGATGATAAAATTATAAAAATTAAAAAAGAATTGGAAAAAGTAAAAAATACAAGACAATTACAACGTGGCAACAGACGAAAGGTGCCCTATCCGGTAATAGCCATTGTAGGATATACCAATGCCGGAAAATCTACTTTGTTTAATAAGTTATCAGGTGCTGATGTTTTGGCTAAGGATATGCTTTTTGCAACTCTTGATCCAACTTTGAGAAAAATTAAATTGCCATCGGGTAATGAAGTTATTTTTTCCGATACGGTAGGATTTATTTCTGACTTGCCTCACGAACTTATTATGGCTTTTCGTTCCACATTGGAAGAAGTTTTGGAAGCCGATGTGATTATTCATGTTCGAGATGTGGCCAATGAAGATACTGCGGCACAAAAAAAAGATGTGTTAGATGTTTTAGAAAGTATCGGACTAAAAAATATTGAAAATATGCCAAATTATATTGAAGTGCTAAATAAGGTAGATTTATTAAATAATGATAATGCAAATATTTTAGCAAACACGCTTATAAATCAGCCAAAAGAGATTATATTAATATCTGCTTTAACCGGACAGGGGTGTGATAAACTTTGTTTAAGCGTTGATAAAATACTTTCGGCTGGGTATAAAAATTTTGAGTTAGATGTTGATATATCAGACGGTAAACTTCAATCATGGCTGTATAATAATGCTGTTGTCGTAAATAAAGCAGTATGTGAAAATAAATTGATATTCAGTATAAAAATAAATGAGGCAAACTCCCAAAGGTTAAGCAAATTATTTAATATTAATTTGCTATAAAACAGGGGAGTATATGAAAAAAATTATATTAACGCTGTCAATGTTTGTCAGTGCTTGTGTTTCTTATAAGAATGATAATTATAATTTGAAATTAAATCAATGGTTAGATCGGTCAGAATATGAATTGGTCTTTGATTGGGGAGAGCCCGATAATATTATAAATATTGGTTCAAATGCGTATGTTTATATATATGAAAAAATTTCTGATATGCCGTTTAATTATGAACGTTATCCTTATCAAAACGAATTAAATTATCAAACAAA
>JAZRHJ010000049.1:0-2267 GCA_045644695.1 Alphaproteobacteria bacterium
AATGCCTGACATAACATATTTACTGTCGGAATAAATGGTGATGTTACAAGTTGTTTTTAAAGCTTTTAACGCTTCAATTACGGCAGTTAATTCCATGCGATTATTTGTAGTGTTTTTTTCGCTGCCGCTTAATTCTTTTTCAATATCTTTGTATCTTAAAAGTGCACCCCAACCGCCAATTCCTGGGTTTCCGGAACACGCACCATCGGTAAAAATTTCAATTCGGGCTACCATTTATGACCTCATCAAAAAATTGGTGAAAAATTCAGAGCATAGTTGTTCATTGTTTTCTTCATCTTTTAGTGCTTTTGCTACAAATGAACGTAATTGATTTTTCGGAATATAAATTCTAAAATCTTTAGGTGCAGCATTGTCGGCACCAATGACCCCGTTTAGGCAAAAATCTTCTTCAACGTATGGTGATAAAATGATTTGGACATTGGCAAAATTTAGCATTCCTCTTGGCGGCAATCTTAAATCGGGTTTGGTAATTAAATTTAGGTGACCTAAAATTGAAGTTAGAGAATCCATTTGATTATAGTTTAAGAACCTTACTTTGTTATATTCGCTACCGATATTTTCACTGGTGCATGAAAGATAAATTTCTCTGGCTATGGCATTACTTTCATTATGCGCTTGTATGGAAAAAGTTATTTTAACATATTTTTCGGGTGGATTATCAATGGTGTGAGGATATAGCATATCTTCATCGGCATTTTGTAAAAGTTCCAATTTTTGATTTTCAATTTTAAGTTCTATGTTGGGTTGCGGACGCTTACCGAACATGCCTGCAATTACGGCATAAGGGGCAGGGACATTGTTGGAACCAGAACGAATGTATATGGTGCTTCCTATTGTACTCATTAAAGGTGCTATTTCCGATTTTGGAATATATGTAGCAATAAATCCGTCACCATTTTTATCGCAACTTATGATATGGTTTCTTACTTTGTTATGACTTGGAATTGTACAACCGGAAATGGCACCTTCTAACCAACTTAAAAACCTATGCACGTTTTTAACCTTAACTTTTGCTTTTGCTACATCACCTATTTCATGATCACGGGAGCATTCAACACCCCATACTATAACTCCGCCTTCAGAGTTGCCGAAACCTGATATTGCTTTTGCTAAATTTTTACGATCATCTCTATGTAATGTGTTAAAGTTTTTTCCTGTTGATACTGCTTGTTTAAAGTCTAAAAAAAGTTCTTCGGTTTGAAGCGTTAAAATAAACTCATTAATAGCGTCTTCACCAAAATATATAAGTTTTTGAAAAATGTCTTCGGCACGTGACATGGTTTCTCTCCGTAAATAATATAATCATGTAAAATGCTATCAAAACTTTGATAATAAAACCTTAATTTTTAAATAAAAAAAAGCCTCTTTGCAAGATATGAAAAGAGGCAGTTTTTAATATATAAAAATATTATTTTTTGTTGCTTGTTTTTGTGCTCTTTGAAGTTGTTTTCTTGGTAGAAGAACTTGTTGAGCATGTTTTTTTGCAACAAGATTTTTTATTTGAATTTGAACAAGAATAGTTAGAAAACTGTTCTAAAGCCATAGACCAGAATTTTTCGTCTTGTCCGTTAGGGCAGCCGGCATTTTGCCATAAATAGTAAGCGGCTTCCTTGATATAATTTTCATTATAGTTAGACATAATGTTATCTCCAAAAAAATTAATTTACAAAGTCAATATATATACTAAAATTTTATACGTCAATATTTAATTGTTTTAAAATCTCAAGTTATTTTCTTGCATTTAAAATCAGATACCTTTATAGATATAAATTAGATATTAAATACGAAAAAAATTGATATTATTTTGACTTGAAATTTTGATGGAGGTCTAATGGAAAATTTGTTATCAAATGAAGAGATGAATGCTATCATCGAAGGTAATCATTCAAATGTTTTTGCAGTGCTCGGAATCCACAGAGATAAAGGCTCTAAGAATGTTTTTATAAGAACTTTTCAACCTAATTCTTTAAAGGTTGAGGTGGTTGATTGTGATGAAAATTTGTTGGGCGAAATGACCCGTTTGGATGATAGAGGTTTTTATCAAATTAATTTTGGTAAAAGCGATAATTTAAGATATAAATTTCGGATAACAAATAATTTAGGAGCTGTGTATATCGTTGAAGATGTATATCGTTTCGGTGCTACAATCGGTGATATAGATGTGTATCTTTTTTCGGAAGGAAATCATCACGATATATATAAAAAACTTGGCGCTCACGTTATAAGTCGGAGGCCAAGCGGTCTTA
>JAZRHJ010000050.1:0-2320 GCA_045644695.1 Alphaproteobacteria bacterium
ATAAGAAGCAACTTCTCTTGTTTGAGATTCAACAGAAGCAACAACCACTGCCATAGATTTAGATTTTTCTCTAACTTCGATAACATCGCCAACTTTAACCATATAAGAAGGGATATTAACTTTTTTACCATTAACGGTAACGTGACCATGGTTTACGAACTGACGAGCAGCAAAAACTGTAGGAACAAATTTTGCTTTGTAAACCAAGTTATCCAAACGAGATTCTAACAAACCAATTAAGTTTTCAGCAGCATCGCCTGAACGACGAATGGCTTCAACATAATATTTGTGAAATTGTTTTTCTGAAATGTTACCATAATAGGTTTTTAACTTTTGTTTAGCAGAAAGTTGTGCACCATAGTCGGTAGATTTTTTTCTTCTTTGACCATGTTGACCTGGGGCATAACTTCTTTTTTCAAATGGGCTATTTGCGTCACCCCAAAGGTTTACGACATACTTACGACTGGGTTTTTTCTTTGCAGAAACGATACTTTTCATTAAATTAATCCTTTTTTATTATTAAATTATGTTATTGTCCCGATAGTCTTAAACTTAAATTTAAGACGGGATAAAAACTTATCCGCCTTCTCGGAAGTGATGGCATAATAACACAAAAAAAACATATTTCAAGCAAAATTTTCATCAATTTCAATTTACAAAACACAATTTTTATGATAAATAACATTCGCAGAGGTTCTATTAGGAGAATACTATATGTATGGAGCAATTCTAGGTGACATCATTGGTTCACGTTTTGAATTTAATAATATAAAGACAAAAAATTTTGAATTATTTGACG
The DNA here is from genome assembly GCA_045644695.1 of Alphaproteobacteria bacterium. GTDB lineage: Bacteria > Pseudomonadota > Alphaproteobacteria > RF32 > CAG-239 > JAFTYO01. Next base: position 800 of record JAZRHJ010000050.1, read on the forward strand.
ATAAATGCCAATTTACAGATGACACAATCCTTACTTGTTCGGCTGCCGATTGGGTTGTAAACGGTGGAAACGCTGAAGACAAATTAGTTTTCTGGGCAAAAAAATATATTAACAACACAAATCCTGCCGGTCACAGCGCTTTTTCTTCCGGATTTATGAATTGGGTAAATTCAGAAAAAAGAACACCTTATCAGGCAAAAACCAACGGATGCTTAATGCGTATAAGCCCTGTACCTTTTGTAGAAAGAAATACTCAAAAAGCCATTAAAAAAGCAATTGAATTTACTTCGGTTACACATAATCATCCGGAAAGCATTAATGCTGTTTCTGCCTATGTTGAAATTATACATGCATCATTTAACAATTGCTCAAATTCAGAGATAATTAATATCGGAAAAAAATACGGATACGATTTTACTAGCACTGTCGATATAGAACGAGAAAAAATGGATAAATTTTACTACAGCTGTAAAAGAACTTTTGCTCCAGCAATTATATGTGTAATAAATGCAAATTCTTATGAAGATGCTATCCGTAATGCAGTTTCATTAGGTGGCGATACTGACACCCTCGCCTGCATTGCCGGAGCAGTTGCCGAAGCAAAATTCGGTATACCTGAAGATATTGCAAAACAAGGTATAAAATATTTAGATAATAACATTAAAAAAATATTATCAGATTTATACAAAACAGCAGACAATCAAAATGTTACATCAAAATATTCAAGTACTAAAAGAACTTCAAGATGAACAATATTACCCAATTAAAAAATTTTCTGACTACATATCAGGCATTCGATGATATTGAAGACGGAGAAAGAAAAGCACTTTTACAATTTTTAGATGCTTTTGGTGAATTTTCTTATGACAGAGCCAATTTGGTCGGGCACATATGTGTATCAACATGGATAGTAAATAAAAACAGAAATAAAATTTTGATGATATATCATAACCTGTTTAAAACATGGGCTTGGGTCGGCGGTCATGCCGATAAAGATACTAATTTATTAAGAGTTGCCATAAAAGAAATACAAGAAGAAACATCGGTTACAAAATTAAATGCCTTATCCCCCTATCCTATTGATATTAATATGATGGTTGTCCACAATCATTATAAAAACGGAAAATTTGTCCCCAGACATTTACATCCGAATATTGTATATGCATTTGAAGCAGATGAAAATGAAACTTTAAGAATTAAACCTGATGAAAATTCCGGTATTATGTGGATAAAGTACGAAGACCTAGGAAAATATTGCAAAAATGATAGAGTTATACCCTATTATGAAAGAATTATGCAAAAAATTAAAAAAATATATTGACGATTTAAAAAAGATAATATAAATATATTTTTCAGTTACCACGGAGCGTTGGCAGAGTGGTAATGCAGCGGATTGCTAATCCGTCATCGTGAATAGCGATGCATAGGTTCGAGTCCTATACGCTCCGCCATAAAAAAAACACCTTTTAGGTGTTTTTTTGCGTTTAAGGAGTGTATGGAACTCGATCCGATAGGAATGCT
>JAZRHJ010000051.1:0-1735 GCA_045644695.1 Alphaproteobacteria bacterium
AAAATTTTTAAGCAACGGCGCTGCACAATTGACCGCATGTCCCGTGCCTAACTGCTTGTCTTGTACACAAGTTTTATATGGGGCAACTTCATTTTTTACCATATCACCATCTGGTGCAATTACTGTCACAATTTCATCGACTTTCATTTCCTCTAAAGTGTTAATAATATGCCTAATCATAGGTTTTTCACACACCGGCATCATAACTTTAGGTAAATCAGATTTCATTCTTGTTCCTTTTCCAGCACCTAAAATAATGGCAGCAATTTTTTTGTTCATAAGTAATCTCCTTAAATTTTATTTTTTTTTAATATCTGTAATATATAATACAAAATATGTTTTAATTGTTAATATCGGGAATATATTTATGAAAAAACTTTTTTTTGCAATTTATTTCATATCATTTGGCATAATATATTCATCTCAAGCCGCAGTACAAACTATAGATGAAGCCGCTTTAGCGCATGCTACACCAAAAGAATTTGACTTTAATAAGCCAGTAAGAGGTATGCCCAATCCCGATAATTTGGAAGAAGTAATAAGTTTTTTCAGAAAAAGATTCTTAAATGCAAATGTTACAAAAGCCGAAGATATGGGCGACCTATCCAAAAACAGCGCAATTCATGTTCAGCACTCCGAAGAATATGTACAGGAAATGCAAAACCAGCAAAAATCTACTTTTGAAAAAATTTATGATGCGGCTATGCAACGTATTTCAGGTGAAGAAAACAATCAAAACTATGGTGAACAAACCGTGTTTTACACCCAAAACACCTCTAATAACAATAATTATGCAAATATTGGTGACAATATAGACGTAATTAACATTATGTTACCAGATGGTAAACAAGCGGTAGTACCGGCAGCAGAACATATTCCTTTTTTATTTACATCTGTAAAAATTTTACCAACCGGACTTATTCAAATAGAAGAAGAAATTACGGTGATTGCAAACGGACAAAAACTTAAAAACGGCTTAATTAAAATTTTACCCAAATTTTCAACTTCTCGTTCAAAGGTAAGAAAAAAAATAGATATAGATTTAATTGAAGTTTTGATAAACGATTCTCCTGTTTTGCACACATTGGAAGAAATAGGCGACAAAATTTATATAAAACCACAAGAGAAATATACTTTAGCACCTGGGGTTTATACCTATAAATTTAACTATCTTATTGATAGAAAATTATGGTACTATGATGATTTTACAGAATTTTATTGGGATATTACCGGTGGTTATCTTAATTTAGTGATAACCTCAGCAAATGCTGTTGTCTCTATACCCGAGGGGCATAAGTTTTTATCACAAACATCTTTTATCGGTAGCGGTAAAAATTTATCTGGCGAACGCACACGTATAACATCTTTTTCACCTAATACTATAGGTTTTTCATCTTCTACCCCCGTTTTACCGGGAGAAAGTTTACATACATTGGTTTCTCTTGATAAAAATTCATTATTAGAGCCTGATATAAACCGCAAAATTTTATGGTTGATTGTTGATTACGGCGATATAATATTTGCTTTGTTTGGGTTAGTAGCAATATCACTTTCATATTTCATATCGTGGTATCATATAAAAAATAATAAATCTAAGATAAATACGTCATTTAAAAACTCTGCGTATTCTATGCGTTATTTTGTAAAAAATACTTTTGATAAAAAATCTTTTGTAGCATTCTTGCTTGAGCTTTATAAGAAGCAATATATTGATATCAAACAACAAGAAAACAAC
>JAZRHJ010000052.1:0-1547 GCA_045644695.1 Alphaproteobacteria bacterium
AAATAAAATATGTAATGATGATATTCAAACACACAAGAACATCCAAATATACAACCAAAGTTATCCCCCGCTTTTAATAATATTATAGTAAAAGAGGGGTGATTTTTATGTCAAAACCGCTTGTCGATTTTAATAAATAAAAGAGAAAAGCACACAGTTTTTACTGTGTGCTTTTAAATCTGTTAATCGCCAAACGGGAAAGTAAATTCCGACGTATTGTGCTGACTATTATTATCTTGTGCCGTTTCTTTTTCGACATAACTTGAACTACCGCGGTCGGGCAAAAGTTTTACGTTTATATCCTTTTTACCGCTTTTGCTGCTTATGGTCAAAGTGATTGTATCACCCGGTTTTGCATTTTCAATTACATCAAGAATTGTATCGGCACCCGCATACTCTTTTCCGTTAACAGCAACAATTGTATCGCCAACCGCTGCTTTGCCGTACATATCACTACCCTCGGAAATTTCGGCAATGCAAAATCCTTTAGTAACTTTATTTATTTCGGCAGTAATGGAATCAACCTCATAATAAGAAATTCCGAGTTTTGCGCGGTCGGCAACGTAGCCGTTTTTAATAAGCGAATCAACAACCTTTTTAACGGTAATGCTAGGTATTGCAAATCCCATACCCTCATACTCGGCACCTGCGATTTTTGAAGAGGTTATACCTACAACCTGACCGTACATATTAAGAAGTGCGCCACCCGAACTGCCTGGGTTGATAGCGGCATTTGTTTGAATATGTTTGGCAGAATAATTGCTTGTAGAACTTGTGCGGCTATCAAGCAAAGATACAATACCGCTTGTGATGTTGTTTTTTGTGCTCGCGCCCGTCGGTCTGCCCATTGCAACAACAGGCTCGCCGAGATAAAGTTCGCCTGAATTGCCGATAGTAGCAGGTGTTAAACTTACAGACTGTTTGATTTTAAGAACTGCAAGGTCGCTACGGGTATCGCCCGCAACGTATACTGCGTCGTATTCTTTACCGTCTGCCATATAAACCTTGAATTTGGCTGCGGAAACTTCACTGTAAATATGGTCATTGGTTATAATATATCCATCTTTGGTATAAACGACACCGCTTGCAGATGATGCAGAGGTCGAATTATAAACCGAAATACCAACAATAGAATCGTTAACCTTGGCATAAACTTCTGCCTCAGTCAACATATCGGTATTTTTGGGTTTTGATGCAAGGTCGACGCCAACCGTCTTATCTATTAAAGTGCGGTTAAGGAAATATCCCGTCGCTGTTCCTGCGGTAAAAATTATGATAAGCGCTAATATGAGAGCGAAAAATCTTAATCCTTTTTTATTGACAGGGTCAGGCTCCATAGCGGAGGTCGTTTCAACAATCGGCGGATAATATTTTCCCTCTTGCTCAAAAACTTCAGTTCCCTCAGTTTCCTCCAAAATAACAGGTTCAGATTCAGTAGTATCAACAGGCTCTTTCGGTGTTTCTACGGTTATCTGCTCTTGCTGTTCTTCACTATTAAAAATATTATTTTCTTCCATAACTTCCTCCTGCTAATTTGTATTATTAAT
>JAZRHJ010000053.1:0-1240 GCA_045644695.1 Alphaproteobacteria bacterium
TTATATCCTTACTGTTAAGATACGTATGATTGAAATCTACGAAATAGAATTCGACAATAAATTTTACAATTATACGAATAAAGTTACTATGTTATTTTCCACTAAAATATAGATTGAAAAAAGGTATGGGGTGATCGATTCCAATGATTACCATATCACCATCAATAAAATTGAGCCGAAAACGGAAGATGATGATTTGCTAGATTATTTGGATGTGACACTATGACACGGTTAACCTTTGTCGAAAACGGTCACGTTTCACAATAGGATTATTACGACGTGGTTCTTATCAAAGATTGCATTGATGAATTGGTAGCCTTAAACGGTGCTTGTAACGATTGTTTTACAATTCAAATAATCTGGAATCCGTAAATAAAGGGTTTTATTCCCGTGGTGTTGAACCACGGGAATTTTATTTTTATTTTTATTTTGTAAAAATATATGCCCTATTAGATTGCATATCACCTTGATAATTTGTACCTTTGTTTAGTTGTATATCATTTGTTAATCTTTCATTCGTAACTTGTCCATTATTTAAAGAAAATACCATGTAATCCCCAGTAATATATATTCTTTGAGAAGTTAACATATCGTGTCCACTGGCATATTTAGAATAAATTTTACCACTAACAATAGAATTATCCAATGTTCCGAATGTACTAAAAGGTAATTTCTATATCACGAATCCATCTTGATTAAAATCATAACCCTTACAAATAAGAATAGGCATATCTATTCTTTGACTATAATTTGATGTTGAAGAACTCGTTAAAGCAATAAAAGATATTATCATTAGCAAATCTTGATTTGCTTTACCATTTACATCACTTAACGAACTCCAATCTGTTGAAGTAAAAGGTTTCCAATTTATTGGAATCGGGTTATTTTCCAAATCAGTTACTCTTACATCCAATCCGCTTATTTCATCATTGATTAATTGTATTTCATCTTCTATATCAGTTTGCAAATCTGGAATAGTCGTATTGTTTATGGTATCGATAGCGTCATTAATATCTGAAATATCCGAGTTTATATCGGGAATTTCGGAATTTTCAATGGTTCCTATCCTTGAATCCAATGCGGGAATTGTTGAATTTTGAAGTGTGTTAATTTGGGTACTGATATTGGCAATGGTAACGTTGTTTATTTCCGTGATTTCATCATCTAAATCAGATACATCAGATTCAAGATTCGATACTTTACCGTCCAACGTGTCAAAATGATCAGCAAATCTAATAGA
>JAZRHJ010000054.1:0-1894 GCA_045644695.1 Alphaproteobacteria bacterium
GTAAATATGAGTTTTGGATATAAAACTACCGGACAAAACGATGTGGCATCTACTCTAATAGGCCAAGATGCGTATACTAACCCTTATGTCAAAAAAATGAGTGTACTGTTTGAAAAATTTGCCGAAAACGATATAATTACCGTTAAAGCGGCCGGAAACGCAGGAAACTTTTTAGAAGCCGATATAATTTCCGGCATACCTTTAAGTGAAAATTTTAAGGAAGGTTCCGAATACGATTTAAGCAATTTATTCATTACGGTAGTATCGGTTAACAGCCAAAACAATCTGGCATATTATTCGCAAAAATGTGGAGCAACACAAAACTATTGCATTGCTGCACCAGGTGGTGACGCGAAAGAAAATAATCCTATTTATTCGACAGTTCAAAATAATAATCACTTTAAAAATGATAATGGAAACGCTTATGGTTATATGCAAGGAACATCTATGGCAGCACCCGTCGTAACAGGCAGCATTGCTTTATTAATGGGTGCTTACCCGCATTTAACATCTCAACAAATAGTTGAAATCATATTTAGGACGGCGACAGATTTAGGCGAAGTAGGTATTGATGAAACTTTTGGACATGGTCTACTTAACTTAGAAGCGGCTACAAGTCCGATAGGATATTTAAATTTTGATTTTAGCAACAATGAAAATCAAGATACATATTCTAAATCGGCATTAAGATTATCAAAATCCGCAACTTCAAAAATATTAGAAGTATTACCTGATAATTTTGTAGTATTTGACGAATATAATCGTGGTTTTACCATGAAATCATCATCACTTATGGCTGATACATCAACCGTAAGAAAACACTTATTCGAAAATGATTTTAAAGCATTTATGAGCAGAGGAAAGCAAAGCGTAAAAGTATCCAACACTTTATCTTTTGCCTTTAACACATCTGTTAGCGGAAACGATATACACAGCCCCTACGGATTTTTTGAAACAACCTATTCTCCTAAAAACAATTTAGATTTTTATGCTTTGTATTCTGAAAACACCATATTAAATAATTCAAAAATATTTACACGCACTGAACAAAATCCGTTTATCAGTTTAGACAATGCTTTTGGTACTGGTCTAAATTATAAATTAGGAAAAACTTCATTTAAGTTAGACTACACAAGCGGTAAAAACAACTTTTATGATGATGAAGATAATTCCGATTTATACGATAATCGCATAGATGCAATTAGTTCTCAATTAAACTATGAAGCGTCTGAAAAATTAAATATAGGCACTGTTTTCGGTATATTAAAAGAAGATGGTTCGGCACTGGGAATGATAGGAACAAATTCGTTTGATTTTAACAATTCTCAAACATATTTTGGTGGTATAAAACTTTCATACCAACCTATAAACAAATTATCTTTAAGTGCGGCATATCACAGAGGTTATACAAATACATCAATTGACAGTTCGGTATTTAACATGTCAAATTTAGAAAGTGAAAGCATTTCATTTAATGCGACATATTTTCTTTCAAAAGATAACAATATAGGTTTTGAACTATATTCACCTTTGCGCATTGTGAAAGGAAACGCAAACATCTTTTTAGCTACCGGAAGACATCCGACCGAAGAGAAGACATATTTAAATAAATATACCGCCTCTTTAAAAGATGATGCAAGAGAATGGGATTTAAGTATGTTTTATAACACAAAACTTAAAAACGATACCATATTCAAGTCTCGTTTCGGTATTAGACTAAATCCAGAACACGAAGCAAACGCAAAGCCTGACTACTTTGGTATGTTTAACTTAAACTTTGCGTTTTAACACTTAAAAAGGCTCTTTAATAAGAGCCTTTTTAATTGCATAAATTTTTTGTAATACTATTTAACCTTAGTACAATTGCCGTTACCAAAAAATTCTTTAGTCATTC
>JAZRHJ010000055.1:0-4880 GCA_045644695.1 Alphaproteobacteria bacterium
GAGAAAACATCAAGCAGATGGACAGCAATGCGGAAGAAGTATGGTAGAAATGCTTGGCGTTTTAGCAATAATCGGTGTATTGTCTGTTGGTGGTATTGCTGGATATGCCAAAGCAATGAATAAATACAAACTTAATAAAACTATTGATGAAATTACGGGCATAATGCAAAATTTTCGCATTGTTTGCCATAACAGTTGTTATAAAAGTGAGGGATTTGCCGTAAATACAAGTGAAGGTGACATAAGTTTATTAAAAAAATTAAAAGTGATTCCTGATTATATGTGGCAAGAAGATGATAAATTAAAAAATTCTTTTGGTGGCGAAACGGCGCTACAAATCAGATCTTCCGGTCAATATGATGTACTACGCATTATATACTACAGTATCCCTAAAGATATTTGCATAGGCCTTTTATCTGCCGATTGGTCAAGATTTGGCGACGATATATTCTATGTCGGCACAATAATAACTAAGGCAATATCAAATGGCACTATTATCACATCAGGTGGTGATACTTTTTCCAGTAACGAACTTCCCATAAGCATGGAAAAAATTTATGAGGTGTGCAATAAAGCAAGTGCTAATGGCATAGGCATAGATATCGGATATTTTTATAATAAATAAACTATATTCATAAACGTACATTATAAAAAAACGGTGTCTTTTAAAGACACCGTTTTTAATTATTCATACCTACATTGTCGTAAACCTAACGAATTTGCATAGCCACTGCACCATTATATTTAATGGTCAATGTACCATCGTTCGAAACCGAGAAAGAATAACCATTGATTTTAGTTGTCAAATCACCATTTCTCCAGTTCCACATTCGCAAAGTCTCAAACCTAATGTTTCGAATGCACTGCATTTCATTACAGTAACTAATTCTATCATCAAGGTCCTTTGCCATAGCAGGCATCCAATGACCATCCATATAGACACCACTGTCAAACTCTGCCGAATATTCACCCTCAACAAAATATCCCGAGGTAATCATATCAACAGATGGCAAGATTGCGTCCATATCATAAGCGATAGCAACCGCACCATTTTCGGTGCGAATGCAAATGCACTTCTTGGCATAATCGCCACCAACATCATCTGCAGGAACAGCTGATATACCTGCGCCGACTATTTTACCCCAATTATTTGGAATAATTTTATCGACAGGCTTTTCTACTGCAATTTTCGCTGTAGCCCGAACATTAGCAGTATAACTATCGTCTGTCAAAGAATAAACAGCGACAACATTGTTTACATAATCTGAAACATTGTACATAATGCTGTTTTTCTCTATTACATCTGATGTTGCAACAATCTCCGAAATTCCTTCCGAAAGTTGCCAATCGGCATAGTCAAAACTTAAACGATAGTACTCATTATCATAAACCGCTTTCTGATAATCGTAAGCATATACATTATTAAATGCATTTGCTCCGTTATCAGCAACCGAACTATACTCCTCATAACGAGTTGTTACTGTCCAGTTACCATCAGCTTTGGTACTTTCATTTAAGTACTTCACCCCCGACGAGTTTGTCTGATAATCTGCATTTGATGTATAAACCCAGTGTAATGATGGCTCATACACATTTCGTTTAAGATAATAGGTCATAGTATTGCGTTTTTCACCGCTGACACTCCAAACCTCAACCTCTGTCCACGAAATTTTTTCCGTATGCTCATCAATAATCACTCGAGTTACATCTTCTGCACGCTTATCGACCAGTGCATCTTCATGCATATAAACTCGCTTGTAAGGCACCGCAACAAGATATGTATCATCGTTGCTACTGTTTGCTTCCACATCATTATACTTAACTATAACGTCAAAGTATAATGTGACATCATAAACGGTTGAGTCTCTGTTTGTTTTTTCCTCATTGATAGATGCCTCATACTTATTGTACCTCACATTATAAATTGATGAAAACGAAAACTCTTGACCGTCATATAACAACCTATCGTACATTGTTGAGCAAAGCACTCGCTCGCTTGCGTTGAACTTATAGTGGTAGTCCATTGAACGACTTTTAATAATAAAACCGTCATCTTCCACATTATTAACATGATCACCATCTTTTGAAGACGCTGACAACGATACATTGTTCAACTTTGTTTCCTCCTCTACATAAACGACATCCGGAATACTAAAAATTGCCTCAAGATTCAAATCTCTTGAAAAACTCTCTCTAGACACTTCCTCATTATCATTCTTGTAGACAACTCTATCGCCGTTTATCTGTTGCATAGCAGTATACAAACGATTGTTTTCTGTAGCAAACTGACCGATATACTCGGCATTTTCGATAAGAGTCGTGAAAACATCAGGCTTTTCCGGCACATACTTTCTTTGCATAGGTACACAAACCTCATATATACCATTTAGAGCATTGTTGTCTTTGCATTCAACCTCCACATCAAAATACAGATTGATATCATAAACGATTTCATCTGCATTTGATAATTCCTCATTTAGAATTGCCTCATAATTTTTGTATGATACGTTCTGAATTGAAGAATATGCGAAGATTGTCTCGCCATATGCCAAACGCTGATAAATACTTTCAGCGTTAACGACCTCACCTTCATTGAAATTAAATTCATAATTTCTATGAAGTGTTGTCATGGTAAACTCATCTATTACCTCATCACTTGCTGCCTCATCATCTGATGAAGAAGAAATGAGCGCAACATCAGAGAGTTTTTCCTCGCTATCCACAAGTGTTTGTGGCGGTGCAACTTCAAATGCTACATTAAGATTGAGGTCAAATCTAAAAGGCTTACGTCCTATTTCCTCGTCTCTTAACATTGTAACCATCTCACCGTTAATAAACTGCCTTACAGTATACAACTCATTTTCACGAGTTGCAAACTCTGCGGCATAACTAACATTTTCAACAGTTGTCACAGCATCTGCAGGCGCCTCTTTGTAAATTCTTTGCACCGGAACTCTCACCTCATAAGACATATTTGTCTCACTGCGGTTAGCGTGTGCCACAGCCACCCAAAAATACAAATCGACATCATACACGGTAGAATCCGCATTTGACATTTCTTCGTTCAATCTTGCATCAAATCTCTTATACAAGACATTTTTGATGGCTGAATAGTCAAACTCATGACTATGGTGAGCCATTTTCTCGTAAACAGTATTAACGTTTACGGCCTCCCCCTCATTAAAAAAGAACTCATAATCTTTTCTTATTCGGGTTCGCTTAAATAACTCTCCCTCGTCGATGATTTCCTCATCTTCACCATGAGTATCACTGGAGGTCATAGCAACATTTGCTAAGTTCTCCTTCTTATCCACATAGACCAAACCAGGCGTTACCTCAAAATTTGCCTCCAAATTTAAATTGAAGTCAAATTCCTTAGCACTCAACTCGGTTTCTCCCTTATAAATAACCATATTTCCCCTTACAGATTGGTCAACAGTATATAACTTGTTAACCATGGTATCGAGTTCGCAAGCATAATTTACGTCCTCATACTCAAGCCTCTGCGTTGGGTCCATCGGGTCATACTCAAAGCCGATAAATGTCGACTCAGAATTTTCGGTGCATGACACAACACCGAACATTGCTGCTAACACAGCGAATAAAATTTTTCTGCTCATCATAATGTTGTTTTTTTTGGTTTTTTCTTTTGCAAATCAGAGTTTTTTGCTTACAACAAAAGGTATGAAAAATCTTTCCAACTTTCCAATTATACTCATACTTCATACATAGGCTTAAAACATAAAAACTCTTTTTCTGGCATCACAATATCAAATTTTTCAATAAATTACAAGAGAAAAATCATATACATCACTATTTTTTTGACAAATTTTTTTAATATATGTGCCTTAAAAAATTATGTTGTTTTATGGCAATTTTTTAATTATATTACTAAAAGTTTTAAGGAGTAAATTTTATGGCAGAAAATAAGAATATTGAAATAAAAGGTGCTAGAGAACATAACTTAAAAAATATAAATATTGATATTCCTAAAAATAAACTAACCGTAATCACCGGTTTATCTGGTAGCGGAAAGTCATCGCTTGCTTTTGATACAATTTATGCCGAAGGACAACGACGCTATGTTGAAAGTTTGTCATCATATGCTCGCCAATTTCTTGATTTAATGAAAAAGCCCGATGTAGATTCTATTGAAGGTTTATCACCTGCCATTTCAATTGAGCAAAAAACAACATCTCATAATCCTCGTTCTACTGTTGGGACAGTTACCGAAATATACGATTATATGCGACTTCTGTGGGCCAGAGCCGGCACTCCTTATTCTCCGGCAACGGGGCTTCCGATTCAATCGCAAACGATTTCTCAAATGGCCGATAAAATTTTATCATTGGAAATAGGTACTAAAATTATACTACTTGCTCCAATTGCCCGAGGTAAAAAAGGCGAATTTAAAAAAGAATTTGAAAATTTACAAAAACAAGGCTATCAACGCCTAAACATTGACGGCACAATGTACAATATTGATAACTTACCGATTTTAAATAAAAACATTAAACACGATATTGAAGTGGTTATAGACAGGCTCATTATAAAAGAAAACATACTTGACCGCTTATCTCAATCAATTGAAACCTCTTTAAAATTAAGCGACGGCTTGTTGTTTGTGGATTTTGTCGACAACACAAAAAACAGAGAAATATTTTCTTCTAAATTTGCTTGTCCTGTTTCAGGCTTTACAATTGAAGAAATTGAGCCCCGATTATTTTCTTTTAACAATCCTTATGGCGCCTGCCCGCATTGTGACGGAATTGGGGCTAAACTTTATATGGACCCTAACTTAATTGTTCCAAACGAAAATTTAAGTATTGATAAAGGTGCCATTGCCCCTTGGTATGGTTTTAAAACATCTTTTTACACAC
>JAZRHJ010000056.1:0-1928 GCA_045644695.1 Alphaproteobacteria bacterium
ATTATGGCAATTCCTGCAGATGTCATCGATTCAAAAATTTCAGATTTTGCATGAGCAATGCCTTCAAAATTTTCAAAAAACTCTATATGCATCGGATAAACATTAGTAACAATGGCAATATCGGGTTTAACATAAGAGGTCAAACGAGATATTTCGCCTTTTGCGCTCATTCCCATTTCAATAATGGCATAATCGGCACTCATATCCAAATTGCACAAACTTTCGGGCACTCCGATAAAATTATTATGATTTCCTTTAGTTGCATACGTTTTTTTAAATTTTGAAAGCAAAAACTTAATTTCTTCTTTAGTCGTTGTCTTCCCCGAACTTCCGGTTAACCCTATCACTTTTCCGTTAAATAGCGACCTGTTATATGCACCGATTTTTCCATAAGCATCTAAAGTATCTTCAACAACAATTTGCATATTTTCCGGAACATCGTCAATAATATGATTAACCACAACGAGAGGACATCCTTTTTTAACGACATCTTTAACAAAATCATGTCCATCAAATGTTTCACCCTTAACTGCGATAAAAACATCATTTTCGGAACAATTTCTGCTATCGGTAGAAACACCATTAATTTCAGCATACTTAATTTCCGATTTACAATTTAATATTTCTGCTATTTTGTGCGAACTAATTGTTTTCATTAATTTCCCTCATTAATATACCGTAAAAAACACCGCAAATTATAAAAAATGCAAGCAAAACAATTTTTTACATTAAAAAACATTATTTGCGGCCATAACCTTTTTTCGATGCATAAATTTTAGTGTTATCTTGCGCTTTAAGATAACTTTCCCTGATTGCTTTTGCATTTTCATATTCTGCCATCATACCTTCAGCAGCATACAACGGTATCAAATTATTATAAATTTTTATTTTAGCGCTAAATTTTCTTGATCTGGTCCAATCTTGATAATTAACCAACTTAACCGCTTCTTTATAAAGTTTAATTTTTTCTTGGTTACCTACTGCTCCAGGCAGTTCTTTTTTCATAATATCATCATATCTTAATTGTTTTTCTTCTCTGTCTAAAAATTTTCTTTCGGCATCTTTTTGCGCTTTTTCTTTTTTTAATTTAGCCTTAAGAGCCATATAATTGTATTGATCTTTATTTTTGGTTTTTCTGTAAATAGAATCTATAAGTTTTAAGCGGTCTTCAACATCAACAGAAGACATAAAATATTCTATACGTTTTGCCGACACATTAAGCGGATTATGATCAAAAGAGCCATCATTTTGCTTAATATTGGCAACCATTTTCTTTAATATGTCAAACTTATGCTGCCTACCGGTTGGGTTGGTTTGTTCTTCAATATCGTAGCAAACGGAATAAAGTTCGTTTCTTATTCTCATTTCCATCGGATTATCTTTATCAAACAAACTCAAAACTTTTTCAATATGTTGACTTGTCTTAGCAAAAAAACTTTCATCACAATCTGAAGAAAATTCATTTAAATCGCTTCTTAAAGTTTCAACAGCAATAATTTTTTCATGCATATATTGAGGAATTTTGGGCAACAAAAAACTTATATGTTCTTCTCGGGTTTTTGTATCATTTTCCTTAAGTTTTTCGCCTGCCAATTCATATAAATCAGCCAAGGAATTTGATTTCCCTTTAGCATCATATTCATTTGCCAAACAATCATAAGCATACTTATTTAACAACTTGTTATTTTCCGATTTTTTGCCAGTAACCATTTTTAATTACCCTATAATTTTTTAACCATTTTAGCAAATGTAATACCCTGTTCTTCGAATAAATCTCCTTCTTGAACATATCCCAATTTTTCATAAAAAGCCACTACCGAGAGCATAGCATGCATTACAACTAAACTAAAGCCGACAGATTTTGCTCTTTCTTCAGCATATGTAACTAAAGCCCTACCAACTCCGTTACCTTGCGAAGATGAACAAAC
>JAZRHJ010000057.1:0-13581 GCA_045644695.1 Alphaproteobacteria bacterium
GAACATTTGAAGATGGTCCCGGTGAATTAGCTGATGCAACGGCAGCACTTGATTGGTTGCAACAACATAATCCTGATGCTCGTCAATGTTGGATTGCCGGTTATTCTTTCGGTGCATGGATAGCCTTACAACTTTTAATGCGTCGTCCTGATATAAATAATTTTATAGCGGTATCACCACCGGCTAATGAAAAAGATTTTACATTTTTAGCGCCATGTCCAGCATCAGGCTTAATTATACAAGGAGGTATTGATGAAATAGTTGCTCCTTCGGTAGTTACAACTTTGGCAAAAAGGCTTAATATGCAACGAAATGTTGAAGTCGATTATGCTTTAATTGAAGATGCCGATCATATGTACAATAATCATTTACCTGATTTATACAAAGTGGTAGGAAATTATGTATTAGATGTTGTAAACAGAAAAACTCCACAGAAAAAGCGTCGTGGTCGCCGTAAAAAAGCTGAAATGCTAGAAGATGAAAAACTTCTTATCGAAGAGCAAGAAAATCACGATGATGTGTTTGATGATTTTGATGATATGGATAATGATTTTTAGTATTTATCAATAATTTGCGGAATTATTTTTTCCCAACCGAAATTATGTGAAGCCTCATTAACTTTGATAATGAGGTTTTCATTTTCTACAAAATTTGCAACCAGACTGTATGTAATATTTTTATCCTTATTTCCTACATAATGTATTTGTGGAATTTGTAAAAAAATTTCTTTATAATTTTCCAAATTAAGCGATTCGGAAAGCGGCATAATTTTGTGATGTTGTGTCCATGCCAAATGGTCTAAATTTCCGGCGATGGTAATAATTTTTTTAATCTTAATATTAGGATTTAGCACAGCGACCAATCCGGCAATTTGAGCACCGCCAGAATATCCTACCAATATAACTTCATTGTTGTTTGCAATTTGTTTAATTGCATTTGCCACAGAATGTATAATTTCTGGTGCAAAACGAGCCGTTGTCCAATGTCTTTTTGAGCACAATGAATTTTTATTTAATATATATTGGCAAGGTCTTGCTAAATATACGACATTAGAATTTTTATCATTAAAAGCAATGCTTTTGAAAAAATCAGATTTTGGAGTAGGGTCATCAGAAGGTTGACCATGAAAATTAAATGCGTGCCCGTCACCTTCAATGTAAAATTTTATAGGTTTGCTCGTATCTGAAATTTTTTGATAACTAAATAACGTAAAAGTATCTGTTACAATTTCTTTATAAACAAAATCAGCCGGCTTGGTTGTAAAAACGCAAGAGCATAACGAGAGCAATAACAATAGTAAATATATTTTTTTCATATTGGTAATCTATTATAAAAAAAACTATAAAGCAACATTGTAAAATAATTTTTACCGATTAGATATTTTAGCATCAACTTAACTTTCGGAGAAAAATTATGGAGGAAAGCAACAAAATCGGACTATTGCCGGCAACTATGTTGGTTGCCGGAAATATGATGGGATCCGGAGTATTTATGCTTCCGGCAAATTTAGCGGCTATAGGTTCTATTGCTATTTTTGGTTGGCTTGTCACAATTGTAGGTGCCATCGCTTTGGCATTGGTATTTTCTAAACTTACGCAAATTTATACAGCCGACGGAGGGCCTTATGCTTATGCAAAAGGCGCATTCGGTAATTATATGGGATATCAGACAAACTTGGTTTATTGGTTAGCAAATGTTGTTGGTAATGTAGGTTTGGCAGTTGCCGGACTAGGTTATTTGACAACATTCTTTCCTTCATTAAAAGACCCTCTTATTATGGCATTTGCACAAATTGCGGTAATTTGGTTTTTTACATATGCAAACATATTAGGTCCTAAAGTAGTAGGACGCATACAAAGTGCAACAACATCATTGGCTTTGGTTCCGATTGTCGGTATGGCACTTTTTGGATGGTTTTGGTTTAATAGCGATACATATATGCAAGGATGGAATGTTACCGGAAAAAGTGATATAAGCGCAATCGGTATGACACTTAATTTTACTTTGTGGGCATTTATTGGTGTAGAAAGTGCATCAGTGTCGACGGCCGTTGTAAAAAATCCGGCTAAAAATGTACCAATTGCAACGGTTTGTGGTGTTATAATAGCAGCGCTTTGCTATATATTGAGTTCTTCGGCAATTATGGGCATTATTCCGAGCAAAGAATTGATTTCTTCGTCAGCACCTTTTTCTCAAGCGGTTAGCATTGCTTTAGGTCCGAAGGCAGGAGACATAGTAGCATTATGTGCAGCAATCGGTTGTTTGGGTTCGTTGGGAGGTTGGACACTTCTTGTCGGACAAACAGCAAAAGCAGCAGCAGAAGACGGCTTATTCGGTAAAATTTTTGCCTGTACGAACAAGAAAGATGTTCCGGCTGCGGGACTTGCAATTGTGGCGGGAATTATGACGATACAAGTTTTAGCAACAATGTCGCCGACGGCATCTGAACAATTTGGAAAAATTGCATCCATCGCCGTAATTATGACTTTGTTGCCGTATATATATTCTTCGGTTGCAATCAAAATTTTAGGACGTGAACATATGAATGCAAATCAAGGCATATTTTATATGTTGGTCGGTTTGGTTGCCGCATTTTATTCTATGGCGGCGATGATTGGTTCAGATCCCGAACAAACCAGATGGGCATTAATGTTTGTAATATCTACTGTAATTTTCTATGAACTTGCAGATAACAGAATGTGGGAAATGAAAGAACATGATAAACGCATACACTGTGTTGTTCCGGCATGGGTCAGATATTTGGTTTTGATTATTACGATAGCAGCATTAGTGATAATGTTTTGGATTTCTTTTGCCGCTGATCACGATTTGGTTAAAAGATTTAAGAGCCACTTCCCGGCGGTAGAACATTCGGATACATTAGGTTAATAACAATAAAGGAGAAAAAAATGATTGATGTCAAAAATCCGTTTGAGGTAAAAATATTGCTTGCATATGAAAATTTACAGGCACAAAATGCGGCCTCAAGAGCGGTTCGAAAACTCAAAGAAGATTTGGAAATAGAAGGCTCTAACATTATAATTGCCGATAATTTGGAAGATGCACGAGCCATATTTTATTCGGATCCAAGCATTCAATGTGTTTTAATAGGGGTAGAATGTAATAAATGTGCTAACACATTTTCAACTTTAGAATATATAAGGCAACACAATTCTCAAGTGCCGATATATATTATGTCGAGCAAAAATATGGCTTCACAAATTCCGGCAAATATTTTAGATAAGGTAAGCGATTTTATATGGCTTTTGGAAGATACGTTAGAATTTATAAGCGGGCGTATTCAGGCTTCAATAGAACGCTATCGTAAGTTTATTTTACCGCCGATGTTTAAGGCTTTGGCAAAATTTGCTAAAATTCATGAATATTCTTGGCATACACCAGGGCATACCGGAGGTACGGCATTTTTAAAGTCGGCAGCAGGACGAGATTTTTTTAATTTTTTCGGTGAGCAAATATTTCGTTCCGACTTATCTATTTCGGTTGGTGAATTAGGTTCTATGTTAGACCATTCTGGTCCGATAGGTGAAAGCGAAAAGTATATGTCGGAAGTGTTTAACTCTTCCAGAAGTTATCATGTAACCAACGGTTCTTCAACATCAAACAGAATTATCTTAATGGCAAGTGTAACCAGAGATGATATTTGCTTATGTGATAGAAACTGTCATAAATCGGTTGAGCATGCCATGACATTGTCAGGTGCAATTCCGACCTATATGATACCATCTCGTAATCAATACGGCATTATCGGTCCGATTTTACCAAACCGTTTAACCAAAGAAGCAATTGCTCAAACCATAAAAGAAAATCCGCTCGTAAAAGAAAATATAGATACGACACCACGACATGCCATTATAACAAACTCAACTTACGATGGTTTGTGTTATAATGTAACAACGGTCAAAAACTTATTAAAACAGAGCGTAGACAGACTTCATTTTGATGAAGCATGGTATGGTTATGCAAGGTTTAATCCGATGTATGAAAATCGTTATGCCATGTGCTATGACCCGAAAACATATTCAAAAGACGAACCTTCAATTTTTGCAACTCAATCAACGCATAAATTATTGGCAGCCTTTTCTCAAGCCTCAATGATACATATTTTAGATGGTAAAAATTCAATTAGTCATGAGCGTTTTAATGAATCGCTTATGATGCATTCTTCAACGTCCCCATTTTATGCTATTATTGCATCAAATGACATAAGTTCAGCCATGATGGACAATAAAGGCGGATTAACTTTAACCGAAATGTCAATAACCGAAGCGGTAAGTTTTAGAAAAACAGTGGCTCGCATTCATGATGAAAAAACCGCAAACAATGATTGGTTCTTCAATATATGGCAACCTCCGATGGTCAAAACTCCAAATGGCGAAAAAGTGTTGTTTTATGAAGCCGATGATAACTTACTTACAACAAATCCCGATTGTTGGGTTTTACATCCGAATGAATTGTGGCATGGTTTTGGCGACATTGAAGACGGTTATTGTATGTTAGATCCCATAAAAGTTTCGGTAACAACTCCGGGTGTTATGCCCGATAGCACGCTTGCCGATTGGGGAATTCCGGCGGCATTATTGACGGCTTATCTTGATAACAAAGGTATAGTTGTTGAAAAAACGACAGACTTTACTTGTTTATTCTTATTCTCACTTGGTGTAACCAAAGGAAAATGGGGAACATTGTTAAACGCTATGTTTGAATTTAAGCAAGATTATGATAACAATACACACATTAGCCGTATAATGCCAAAGATTTATCATGCAGATGAAAAGCACTATAAAGATATGGGCTTAAGAGATTTAGCAGATGAAATGTTTGCAGCCATGAAAGAATTATCTACAACAAAATCTATGGCAGAAGCATTTTCTGTTTTACCGCATCCCGATTTGTCACCTGTTGAAGCATATGAAGAATTGGTGAAAAACCATGTCGAAGCGCTATCACTTGATGAAATGGCAAACAAAACCGTTGCTACGGCAGTTGTTCCGTATCCGCCGGGAATTCCATTGTTAATGCCCGGAGAAAATGCAGGTTCTCTTGATGGTAAACTCTTAAAATATTTAAAAGCACTCGAGGCTTTTGATAAAAAATTTGCCGGATTTACACACGATATACATGGTGTTGAAGTAGATGAAAATGGAACATATAAAGTGTTATGTTTGAAAAAATAAATTAAGGGGCTTTAAGGCCCCTTAAAATTAACCCAAATCAGATAAATCGGGTTTTTTATAGTTTGGTCCTTTTAAAAACTTACCGTCTTCTCGTTTTAAAGGCTTTCCGTCAACAAGTTTTGACATATTGCTTATATGCACTCTTTTAAATACTTCTTCCATCGGTATTCCCAAACTTACAACCATACCGCTTAATACATATTGCAAATCTGCCAACTCTTTAAACATTTTAAGTTTTGTTTCTTTTGATATTGAACCTTTGGTTTTAAGTTCTTCAATCAGAGAATTTATCTCAACATTGAGTTCGGCAGTTTCTTCATTGATAAGTTTTTGTCTCAATGTCAGCAAATTAACAGAATATGCATCATCAATGCTCAATTCCATGGCTTTATGACACTCTTTTACAAGTTCTTCATATTTATTCATAGGTAATAATCCGCATTAGGTTAAAAATTTTGTTAAGAGTAGGAAAAAGTGCCTTAAATGTCAATTATAAATGTAATAATTAGTAATTTAACGTGTTTGGACATTAAAAAAAACATTAAGTAAACTTACGCTCAGTAAGTATAATTGTTTTATTTAATGGAAAGGATAAAAATATGGCTAAAATTCACCCATCTGCTGTTGTCGAAGACGGCGCACAAATTGCTCAAACTGCTGAAATAGGACCTTTTTGTTGGGTTAGTTCTCGTGCAAAAATCGGCGAGAATGTAAAATTATTGGCTCGTGTTAATGTGATGGGCGATACTACAATTGGTGAAGGAACAATTGTGTTTCCGGGAGCGTGTTTAGGTTCGGGACCGCAAGACCACGGAAATGAGTTTAAGGAAGAAGCCAAATTAATTATAGGAAAAAATAATATAATAAGAGAAAATGTTACCATGCATGCCGGTACTCCTAAAGAAAAATTTACGACAATTGTCGGAGATGATTGTATGTTTATGGTTAATTCGCACGTTGCACATGATTGTGTTGTCGGAAACAACGTAATTATGACCAATAATGCGGTAATTGGCGGACACGTTCATGTTGGTGATGGTGCAATTATTGGAGGAAACAGCGCCGTTCACCAATTCTGTCGTATCGGCAGAAAAGCCATGATTGGTGGTATGAGTGCAGTTGATAGAGATGTTATCCCGTTTGGCATTGTTGCAAGCGACAGAGCAAAACTTCGCGGTTTGAATGTTATCGGGCTAAAAAGAAGCGGTATGGAAGAAAGTGTTGTTAAATCAATTACAAGGGCCTTTATGTTCTTATTTAAAGGAAAAAATGACAACTTTGAAACTCGTTTGGCACAATCTCATGATAAATTTAAAGATAACGCTTTAGTTATGGAACAAGTTGAATTTATCGACGAGTCATTAAAAGGTCGTCGTAAAGTTATGACATCAGACTAGTTTGTAAAGGATAATTTCATGACTAAAATTTCTGTTATAGGAGCCGGGTTTGTCGGTTCCACTGGTACATATGCTTTAATGCTAAAAGAAGTTGCCGATGAAATAGCCCTAATTGATATAAATGCCGATTTGGTAGCGGCCGAAGTTGCCGATATTAACCAAGGGTTTATGGGTTTAAGCAAAACCAGAGTAAAAATCGGTTCTTATGCCGATTGTTCAAATAGCGATTTAATTATCGTTACCGCAGGATTAGGGCGCAAGATAGGTGAGAGCAGGTTAGATTTATTAAATAAAAACATTAAGATTATGGAAGAAATTTCCGCACAAATAAATAAAACCGATACTAATGCATTTGTTTTGGTGGTTTCAAATCCGGTTGATGTATTAACCTATAAGCTATCAAAAATGATAACCGCACCTGTTAAAGGAATTTTTGGTAGCGGATGTGCATTAGATACTTCCAGATTAATCAGCGTATTGGCAGACAAATTTAATGAGCCGGTTGATAACATTGAGGGGTTTGTTATCGGTGAACATGGCGATTCGCAAATTGTAGACTGGGATAGTGTAAAAATATGCGGACTTCCAATAGATAAATATTGTGCGTCAAAAGAAATTAAATTTACCGCTGACGATAAACAGGAAATTGCCGAAGTGGTTAAAAAATATGGTATGACCATCATTTCGGGGAAGGGACGTACAAATTACGGAATTGGAACAAGCATATGTATGATTTCGGAAGCCTTATTAAAAAATAAAGGTACACTTTTAAGTGTGGCATTGCCTGATGATACATTGGAAACAGCAACCAGTAAACCGCATATTGTTGATGCTAAAGGAGTTCATTAAATGGAAAATTTAGAAATAAATTATAGTCCGTTAGGAGCAATGCAGCCTTCTGCAACTTTGGCAATTTCTGCCAAGGCAAAAGAGTTAAAGGCAAATGGTGCAAATATTTGTTCTATGACTGCAGGCGAGCCCGATTTTGATACACCCCAAGCCATTAAAGATGCTTGTATTAAAGCATTAAATGAAGGTAAAGTTGGCTATTTGGCGGCTTCCGGATTGCCTGAATTAAAAAATGAAATTGTAAAAAAATTTGCAAATAATGGTATTGTTACAACTCCTTCAAATATCGTTATTTCTACCGGTGCAAAATTTTCTTTGTTTCAAGCCATTACCGCCTTATGCGGAAAAGATGATGAAGTTATTTTGTTTGCACCATATTGGCTTTCTTATCCCGAAATGATAAAAGCAAGCGGTGCAAAAGTTGTGGTTGTTAATACTAAACCCGAAAACAATTTTGAACCTTTAAGAGAAGATTTAGAAAAAGCCATCACCCCTAAAACAAAACTCATAGTTTGTAATTCGCCTAATAATCCCACAGGTGCCGTGTATGGCAAAAAAACATTAGAGATGATAGCGGATGTGGCGGTAAAAAACAATGTTATGGTGTTATCTGATGAAATATACGAAAAACTTATTTACGATTCGAAAGAGCAACACATCAGTATTGCCAGCCTAAATGAAAAAATTGCCGAATTAACAATTACAGTAAATGGTTTTTCAAAAGCCTATGCCATGACCGGTTGGCGCTTGGGTTATTTAACCGCACCAAGTTGGCTTGCAAAACGTATCAGCGCATTGCAAAGCCATGCTACAAGCAATGCAACTTCTTTTGTTCAATATGCTGCAGTTGCTGCTTTAGAAGGCAAAGCAGATGAAGAAGTAAATAATATGGTAAAAGCATTTGGCGAGAGAAAAAAATTAATTTGTAAATTGCTAAAAGACGTAAAAAATATTTCAATTGTTGAGCCTAAAGGTGCATTTTATGTAATGTGTAACATTGCCCAAACAGGGATAAATGCCGATGAATTTGCTAAAAAAGTTTTAGAAGAAAAATTATTAGCAGTAATTCCTTGCACCTCTTTTGGCGCACCAGAATATATACGCTTGAGTTATGCTTGTTCAACAGAAAATATCAAAGAAGCAATAAAACGCTTAAAAGAGTTTTGTATATAATAAAAATTCCCCGAAAATCTATCAAAAATTTTCGGGGAAAATTATATATAGGTTTAATATGTTTTTTAGTTTAATCAAAATAAATTACACTTAGACTAATCTAATATATATCCTTTTTTTTCTTCTAATCGATCACGCTCAAATTCAGCTTCAATCATTTTGTCATATTGCTTACGTGCTCGTTCCCTAAGTCTTTCAATTTTTTTTGTTTCCCTAGCAATTTGTCTTTCTAGTTTTCTTTCATTCCTATCATTATTGTTAGATTTAGAGTATGTATATGTAGTGTTAACTAAGCAAAAAACAAATGCTAAAGCAATAATAGATAATATTTTTTTCATGTTACCTCTCCCTTTTAATGTGAAATTATTTATATGTTCTATCGTTTCTATTTTTTTTATACAATCATTTGTTTTCGTTTAGCTGATCTTCTAATTCAGTACGCTTGCGTACATGCTCTGAAGTTTCATTATTTAACCTTTGCCATTCATATCGCGCCTTATTGGCTTTCTCCACTTGTTTATTAATTCTTTTTTGTACTCTGGCCGCCTGTCTCTCCTCACGTGTTAGTTTTGCATCAGCATATCCGGCAGTAAATGTAGAAACAGCAAATGATAAGAATACGATTAATAAAATTTTTTTCATCATTTCTCTCCTATAATTAAATTAAAGCAAACTCAATAGCGAAAAATAAATCGCTATACATTACATTCTAAACCGTTTTTTTTTTTTGCAAGTAAAAAGTGTGTAGGGGTAGAATAAAGTCACCGCTCCGAGCAATAGCGAGGTTAGGCGGTTTTCAATTAAAAGTCATTGCTCCAAATCATAAGATTTGGTCAAGAGCTATTCCTCTATGGTCACCGCTCCGAACGACAGCGAGGTCAAGCGGTCTATTAATAATGAGATGCCTTGAATTTTTTACTAGCGTAAAAAATAGGCATAACAAGCAGGGGGAACGCAAAAAAGTGTGATGAGAGAAGGTGTTAATTAACAATAGTTTTAACCAAAAAATCAAGATTAAAAAGAAGCCCCTGTTAGCTCAATGCTAACAGGGGTAAGGAGCAAAAAACACGTTGTTTAATAAAAACTATTTTAAGATTTTAGAAACAACGCCATAACCAACTGTTCTACCTAATTCTCTAATAGTAATACGCAATCCTTCATGCATGGCGATTGGACAACTCAATCTTACAGTGACTTCAATGTCATCACCAGGCATTACCATTTCTGTTCCTTCCGGAAGTTCAATAGAACCTGTTACGTCTGTTGTTCTAAAGTAGAATTGAGGACGATAGTTGTTGATGAACGGAGTATGACGTCCACCTTCTTCTTTTGTTAAAAAGTGGCATTTACAGTTGAAGTCTGTATGTGGTATGATAGAACCCGAAGCAGCCAATACTTGACCGCGTTTTACTTCTTCTTTCTTTGTATCACGAAGTACTACAGCGATGTTATCACCAACTTTACCTTGGTTTACCAATTTGCGGAACACTTCAATGCGTGTGCATGTGGTCTTTTTTGTATCTCTGATACCAACGATTTCTACTTCATCATCAACTTTGATTACACCGCGTTCTACACGACCTGTAACAACTGTTCCGCAGCCAGAAATTGAGAATACGTCTTCAATTGGCATCAAGAATGGCTGATCTGTTTGACACTCCACTTGCTCATTTTTAAAATAAGCATCTAATTCACTTTTTGTAACTCCATTTTCTTTCATAAAAGCTACAACTTTTTTAACTTTTTCATTCATATCATAAAATAATTAAAATTAAAAATAAGAAATGTACACCATGTATAACATAGACAATAAAAAATAGCAATAAAAATGTGCTAGTTCAAAACATATGAGACTCAAAAGGGAAAGAAGAGATGTTATAAAAGTAGCCGAAAGGAGTAAAAAAATCAAGAGATTTGTGAGGTCTATCAAAATTATAAAAATGTTGATAATTTTTCACAAAACCAGAAAGTTGTAATATATTTTCAGGTAAATCATCTCTAAAGTTATAAAATTCGGTTCTCCAAGTTTGATTGATTCGTTCGACACCGCCGTACCCCAAGTTCTAATTTCGGTGATTTACTTCAAATTGACGGTTCATTTGATTATTGGTTCGGTAATAAAAAGTCTTGTTTAATGAATATAGTTGATGATGCCACAAATGTTGCAGAACTTCATTTTGATAAGCAAGAAATAATTATTTCAGCTTGTGAATGTGCTTTTAGGTGGTTTAAAAAATATGGCGTTCCTCATGCTTTTT
The DNA here is from genome assembly GCA_045644695.1 of Alphaproteobacteria bacterium. Lineage (GTDB taxonomy): Bacteria > Pseudomonadota > Alphaproteobacteria > RF32 > CAG-239 > JAFTYO01. The sequence goes on from JAZRHJ010000057.1 coordinate 10,873, forward strand.
ATGCCGATGGACGCAACATGTATCATTTATTGCCTGAACGTGAACACAACTTCTTAAACTTGACAGAGTTTATGATATAAAAAATGCTAACAAATATCTTGAAAATTATATTGTTGAACATAATAAAAAATATGCTAAAAATCCTGCTGTTTCCAACTCTCATAGACCTTTGCCTGATTATGTAAAAACAATTGATGATGTTTGCTATATTATTGTTGAACGCAAATTAAATAATGATTGGACTTTCTCTTATAATGGTAAAATTTACCAATTTCCTAGACAATCTATCTATCCTCCGACTCATAATAAAATATCTCTCAAAATTACTCTCTCCGGTAGAATTTATGCTAATTACAGGTGTTACGTTTTAATTGTGCATTAACAGTAAAAAGAGTCTTTGAGGTGTATTTGAATAAAAAATAACTAAACCAAAGGGTATCAATTTGATATCGATACCCTTTGGTTTTTATATTACTACAATTTTTTTATATCTGTTTTTAAGGGATATAAAATTTTTACCAATTTAATCAAACTTGCCGTGGCAGTGTTTGAATTTTTTACCGCTTCCGCAAGGACATAAATCATTACGGGCAACTTTTCCCCATGTTTGCGGGTCTTTAGGGTTAACTTCACCCTTAAAATTGCGCACTGGCTCTTGCTTGTTATTATCGCTCATTGCCGAATTTTCAGATTTTCCGACTATATTTTGAGGTGTTTCATGAACCTCTTTCATTTTAATATTTTGTTGCCTTTCTTGAGCCTTTTGCATTGCCTGTTCGGCATCGTTTTGAATGAGGGTACGACAAACAACAACGGTAGTTCTTTCTTTTAATGCATCAAGTAAGTTTGCAAACATATTGAACGCTTCTTTTTTATATTCGTTTAATGGGTCTTTTTGTCCGTATGCACGCAATACAATTGTATGACGCATCAAGTCTAATGTAGCAATGTGGTCTTTCCATAATTGATCCAATACTTGCATCAAAATGCTTTTTTCGACCATTTTAAGAACATCTGACGGAACATTTTTATTTTTTTCTTCCAGACGTTTTTCAATTTCATCTAAAATTTTCTCTGTCATTTCCTGACTATCAATTTCAGGCTCGTTAGACCAGTTGGTAATAGGTAGTACAAAACCGGTGACTTTTAAGAGTTCTTCTTGCAATTCTTCTTTTAACCAATCGGTTTTTGGGCAACCGTAAGGAATATAGGCATTGATAAGCGAACAAATAAATTCTTGACGCATATCTTTAATTGCTTCAGATACATCATCAGCTTCCATTAATTCTTTACGTTGAGCATAAATAACTTTACGTTGTTCATTCATAACATTGTCATATTTTAACAAATTTTTACGAATATCAAAGTTACGTTCTTCAACTTTTTGTTGTGCTTTTTCAAGCGCTTTACTAATCCATGGATGAATTAATGCTTCACCTTCGGGAAGCCCGAGTTTATGCAAAACGGCAGACATTTTTTCAGAACCGAAGATTCGCATTAAATCATCTTCTAAAGATAAGAAAAATTTAGAAGTACCGGGATCACCCTGACGGCCTGAACGACCACGCAACTGGTTGTCGATTCGTCTGCTTTCATGTCGCTCTGTACCTAAAATGTATAAACCGCCTGCTTCAAGAACTTTTTTCTTATCTTCCTCAATTTCGATTTTTAATTTTTCTTTGATTTTTGCAATTTCTTCTTCTGTTTCATCACCTGTCAAAACAGATTTTAACTTCATTTCAAAGTTGCCACCCAGTTGAATGTCGGTACCGCGACCAGCCATGTTTGTAGCAATGGTAATTGCTCCCGGGATACCGGCTTGGGCAACAATATATGCTTCACGTTCATGGTGGCGAGCATTAAGCACTTCAAACTTAATTTTTGTATCGGCCTTGCTCAATAAATCTGCAACAATTTCCGATTTTTCGACAGATGTTGTACCAACCAAGACAGGCTGTCCGCGACGATGACAATCTAATATTGTATCAATAATGGCGTTATATTTTTCTTTTTCGGTACGATAAATTACATCGTTTTCATCAACTCTGGCAACAGGCTTATTTGTCGGAATTTCAACGCAAAGCAAACTGTAAATATCGCCAAACTCGGCTTCTTCGGTCATGGCAGTACCTGTCATACCGGCAAGTTTAGGATAAATTCTGAAATAGTTTTGGAAAGTAATTGATGCTAATGTCTGATTTTCCGATTGAATATTTGCGTGTTCTTTTGCTTCTAAAGCCTGATGTAAACCATCGCTATAACGCCTTCCTTCCATGATTCGTCCTGTAAATTCGTCAACTATAACAACCTTATTGTCTTTTACAATGTAGTCAACGTCTTTGGTAAACATTTTGTGTGCGCGCAGTGCTTGGTTAACATGATGAACAAGATTTACGTTTCCGATATCATACAAGCCGCCTTCAGTAATGAGACCGACTTCTTTTAACAATTGTTCAACGTGCGTCATACCAACTTCAGTTAAGGTAATTGTTTTTGCTTTTTCGTCTTTATCATAATCGGAAGCAACTAAATGCGGAATAATTTTATTTACGCTGATATAACGTTCGGAAGAATCTTCTGCGGCGCCAGATATAATAAGAGGTGTTCTGGCTTCATCAATTAAAATAGAATCAACCTCATCGACAATTGCATAATTAAATTCTCTTTGTACTCGGTCTTCCAAATCAAATTTCATATTATCTCTTAAAT
>JAZRHJ010000058.1:0-3059 GCA_045644695.1 Alphaproteobacteria bacterium
GACATGGCTACGATCCGACTTACCTTCTCATTTAGTGCAAAAATTGCGTGATGAAGTTGAAATGGTAAAAGAAGTTTGCCCTAAATTTGATATGGGTTTATATTTGTCAGGTGCTTTAACGCCGGTTTTCTTTGGTAGCGCCATTAATAATTTTGGCGTAAGGGAAGTTTTGGACGGTTTACATAAAATGGCACCAACTCCGCGCCCTCAACCGTCTTTAGAACGCGCAGTTCAAGCAGATGAAAATAAAGTTACCGGTTTTGTGTTTAAAATTCAGGCCAATATGGATCCTAAACATCGTGACAGAATTGCTTTTATGCGTATTTGTTCGGGGCATTTTAAACGTGGCATGAATTTGGTGCAAGTAAGAACAGGTAAGGGAATTAAAGTTCCTACTCCGGTCATGTTTTTAGCGCAAGAACGCGAATTGGCAGAAGATGCTTATGCCGGTGATATTATAGGTATTCCCAACCATGGTCAACTTCGTATAGGAGATACTCTTACCGAAGGTGAAAAAATTCACTTTACAGGTATTCCGAGTTTTGCTCCGGAATTGTTAAAGTCTATTCGAGCACTTGATCCTCTAAAGTCTAAACATTTGGCAAATGCTTTGCAACAAATTGCCGAAGAAGGCGGAGCGAGTGTGTTTAAACCTATAATCGGTTCTGAATGGATTGTGGGTGTAGTAGGTGCATTGCAATTTGAAGTTATAGCCGACAGAATAAGAACTGAATTTAATATTCCGGTTATTTTTGAACCTACACAGTATTATACGGCTCGTTGGATTGAATGTGATGATAAGGTATGTTTGCAAAAGTTTATTGATTCATCGCAAATGAATATTGCAGAAGATCATGACGGGGCAAAAGTTTTTTTGGCTCGCAATGCGTGGCATTTAGGAAAAGTTGCCGAAGATTTTCCTAAAATTATTCTTCAAAAAACCAGAGAGCAAGTGTTTTAAAAAAGCAAATAAACAAGATATGCGTATTAATGTAGCATAAAAGCAGTGGATTTATGCATTTAAAATGGATACTATGATAAATATTATATTGATCGTAATGTATTCTATGGCATATATAAAGAATCGGATGCTAGATTTGATGCTATATATAAAAAAATAGAAATGAATAGTATATATAGGTCTTAGTATAATTGAACATATGCATAATGTTGATTTTGGGCCGATGTTCACGGGTATATTCTGTATACAGAATATTTTACATGAAAAAAACACCGCTATTATAAAATAGGGGTGTATTTAATGTATAAAAAATTTATGAATTCAAAATTGCATAAATCTCTTCTTTTGATTTTGCTTTACGCAATTTTGTGCATATTTCATCATCTTTTAATACCCTTGATAATGTGGCTAAAGCAGTTAAATGATCTGCCCCGTTATTTTCGGGTGAAATAAGCAAAAATACTAGATCAACAGGTTTAGAATCTACCGAATTAAAGTCTATCGGAGAAGAAAGCCTTGCAAACACGGCATTAACCGAATTGGCACTTTCTAATCTGGCATGAGGAAAAGCAGTTCCTTTTCCGTAACCGGTTGAGCCTAAATTTTCTCGCTCAATGATTGCTTCTGCTAAAGTCCTTTCATCAATTTTAGTAATTTGTGCTGCTCTTTCTGACAGTTCTTTTAAAAACTGTCTTTTATTAGATGTCTTTACTTCAGCAAAAATAGCATCTGCCGATAAAATATCCGAGATTTTCATAAATTTAATCCTGTAAATTAATTGTCAGATTTTGGTTCAACCCAACCAATATTACCATCTTTACGGCGATATACCATACTAATGTGGTTATTTGCACTATTACGGAACATTAATGCGCATTCATTTAAGAGGTCCATGTGCATAACTGCTTGGCTAACAGTACATACCGGTATATTGGCATCTGTTTCGGCAATGGTGATTGGAGCATCTACATCAACATCAAGTTCTTCTTCTGTTTCATGAAGAGGAAGCACTGCCTGATATGCTAATTCAGCTAAACCGAGTTTTCCTTTATGGTCATTTAATTTATTTTTATTACGGCGTAAACGTGTTGCAATATGCTCATTGGCATTATCAAAAGCAGAATATGGATCGCCGGCCATACCGGAACCTTTTAAAACCATGTTCTTTGCAGGATGAACAGTAACCTCAACGCTAAAATCCTCACCTTCTTTGGAAAAAGCAACTGCGCAACTTATAGGTGCGTTAAAATATTTTGTAACTGAGTTTTCAATTGCTTCTTCAACGTGCTTGCGTAATCTGTCACCAATATCAACCTGTTTTCCTGTCAATGTAATTTTCATAATATTTCCTCATATTTATAATTGAAACCTTAAATAGAATTATATTTTATTCTACATTCTTCAATTTATCAACCATATTTTACCTAAAAGTTAATAAATTTGTATTTATTTATAAAAAACTCCGGATTTTTAATATCCGGAGTTTAATTTTATTTTTTGACAATAGGCGCTTTTTCAACTTCTTTACCAATTTCGCTTTGGTGAACGTAGGCGTCCTTACATTTTTTACCTCGGCAACGTTTTAGCACAAGTGCTCCGCGTCCTTGAGTTAATCCTCTTACTTTCATCGACGGAACATATACTTCTCGTACATTTAACTTAAATGTAGCATAAGCAACGTTACCTGTATTGTCTTCTACGGCATAAATTTTTATGTGATAAGTACCGCCGTCGTTAGGCATTGCCTTACCTGTGAAGACTTGTTTTTTTGTGTTATATTTTAACCATTTAGGTAATTTATTGTCGTCAATTAATCCTGCTTTTGTTTTAATAGGTCCTTTCCAACCTAAAGGCTCAAAAGTGTCATCTTTAATTGTGATATAAATAGGTTCTCCGGTTTCGACATTTACATCAGGAAGTTTTATTTTTGATGTAACATTAACCGGTGGACGTTTTGCCGGAATATCAAGAAGATATGGTCTGTTATCAGGTATCAGTTCGCCATCTCCCCATTTTGTCATGTTACCATTTAAATGAATAGCAATATTTGAAGGTTTTTCACCTAACATATAATAAGGAACCGAATCGAGACCTATTG
>JAZRHJ010000059.1:0-4041 GCA_045644695.1 Alphaproteobacteria bacterium
CCCTAAATCAACATCTGCACAATGTTTTGAGCAAAACGGCCTATATTTATCATTATCGGTAATTTGCGAGCAAATAGGGCATTTGTGCATTTTTACCATTATTTTTCTACCCTTCCCGTTCCTTGACAAGCAGAGCATTCTTGGGTAAAAATATCTAAAATTGATGGTCTTCTGCGTTGACGCAAAATTTCAATATTTCCGGCTTTGCTTAAACCTAAAACTCTGGCTCTGCTAGGATCATCGGCTAATTTGGTTTGCAAAATATCTATTACCGATTTCATAAAACGATATTCTGAAGAACCGGCAAAATCAATAATTATTTTTCCTGATAAATTTTTGAGCCTTATCTGGCGAGCAATTTCAAAAGCGGCTTCGTCATTTGCTTTGGTTATATTGTTTCCCGATTTTAAATTTGATGTATCAACATCAATTGTTACACAGGCCCTTGTTTGCTCAATGTGTATGTTACCACCGCTTTTTAACGATACCGTTCTATTTAATGCATCAAAAATTTGTTCATTAAGCCCATATTCTTCAAAAGGCTTAACCTCATATTGAGCCATACCATTGCCTAAAATGTTTTCCAACTCATCAAAAAGATGATGATTATTTACGACAACGGTTTTTAAGGTATCTTTATAACGGCGTATAAATTCGTACAGAGGATTTTCGCGAATATATAACAACGATGGAGCATTTGCATTGCGGGCTTTTACTCTGATATTTTCATATATATTGCGTAATTTTACCATTTCTTCAAGAACTTCATCAATCGAAAATTCTACCGCGGCAGTCCGTAACGCCCAGCCTTCTTGTCCGATAACATTTTCCCAAACTGCAGTTTTATATTCTTTTGCCAATTCGGCATTTTCAATTTTTGAAGAAACATCAACCCCAACCTTAAACGGGCGATATACTAATGTTGTACCGACAATTTGAATGTTTCTTACAACTTTTGCGCCTTTTTCGGCTCTTTTTTCTTGAGATACTTGAACAACAACGCTTTGCCCCTCATTCATATTTATTTCTTTTAAACCGTTCTCAAAAGCATTTAAAAACGCCAATTCATCATCGCCGATATCAATTAAAAAACCAGAATTACCATTGGCTAATTCTATTCTTTTTTTAATTTTTCCTAAATATATATTTCCTTCTATGGCATGATTTTCATTATATAAATCAAACTCAACCATTTTGCCGCTATCTAATGCGGCCAAACGAACTTCTTGGTCATTTTTTTCATAAACAAGGGTATCTGCAATCATTTTATATGCGCTCCTTTTAATAAATTTTTAGTTTCGTATAACGGTAAGCCAACAACACCTGTAAAAGACCCAACCATATTTTTTACAAAGCCGGCAAGCAATCCTTCTATTTTATACCCGCAAACGCCGACCCATTCATTGCTATTTACATAATCGGTTATTTCTTCTTCCGAAAGCCTTTTCATACTAATTCGGGTAATAACTGTACGTTGGCTAACTTTGCCGTTTTTATCGATAAGACAAACTGCACTAATTACTTTATGATTTCTGCCCGAAAGCAAGCGCATAACTTGCGTTTGTTCTTGAGCATTTTTAGATTTGTGTAAAATGCGTAAACCAACGGTAACAATAGTGTCACTAGCAAGGATATTTTCGTTAGGATATAAAGTTGCAACTGTTTTTGCTTTTTCCAAAGCCATACGCTTTACATATGGTAAAGGCTTTTCATGCGGTAAACATTCTTCGTTTATATCCGCGGGGTGTATTTTTTTTGGCCTATAACCAATTTGTTCTAATAAGCGTATGCGTTGAGGAGAACCCGAAGCAAGTACAAAATCTTTTTCTTCTGTCATTTATTTTATGCTTCGTCGTCGTAAGTTTTTTCCATTCTTTCGTGACGCTCTTGCGCTTCAATTGATAACGTGGCAATAGGACGTGCTTCCAAACGTTGCAAGCCGATAGGTTCACCGGTTTCCTCACAATAGCCGTAAGTTCCGTCTTCGATACGAGATATTGCTTCATTAATTTTATTAATTAATTTGCGAGCCCTGTCTTTTGTTCTCAAATCAATAGATTTATCGGTTTCCAAAGATGCTCTGTCAACATCATCGGGTTGATTTAAACCGCCCATACGCAATTCTTCTAATGTATCTTTTGATTGATTAACCAGCGACTTTTTCCAAGTTTCCAGTTTCTGACGAAAATATTCAAGGTGCATATCGCACATATATTCTTCATCAACCGACGGTTTATAATCTGGCGGTAAGATAATTGAATTTACCATAACACAACTCCTTAAAAATAAGATTATATTTTGTATATGCTAACAGTAGCCTTTTATTAATTCAAGCATTTTAGACGATATAATAACAGCAAAACTAGTTAAAAACCCACTTTAATATATTTTCATCGTTATTTTTGCAAGCAGGACCCACATCACCTACCAATGCCGGTAAATAATAATCCTGAGAGTAGTCAAAAGCGGAAGATTTCCAAGCCCAAACTTTTTCATTAATTTTTAATGAATCTAAATCAGAGCCATCATTAACAATCCAAACTCTATTACCCAATTCTATACAGGCTCTATGCGGCACTTTACTAAATTGTATATAATAGGTTGCGCCGCCATTATCATAACCTATGCTAATATCCCCACCAAAAGAATGTCTTTTATCCCGAACATCATAAGGAACTATTTTTTCGTTTATGAGAGTGTCAAATTTTACTTCTTTATAATTTTCGTCGACCACATATCGTTGACCGATAACCTTTTTTAAATCGGACAATTCCTGATTTATTCTACCCAATTTAAATTTATCATATCCGCTGTTAACCGCGGCAGTCATTGAGATAGTAACCAATATCATAAGGCTGATATATGCCATTGCTTCCATCATAGATCTGCCCGACTGCTGACTTGACTGTTTTTTCATAACAACATTCTCCATAAACATTTTTTATATTATACATTAAAAATCTTAATACTCAAGTTTTTTCAGTTGCTAACTTTTTATTTTGGTTTATATTATTAACATCAGAAATGTTTTGAAATAATTAAAAGGAAGAAAAAATGAAAAAAATATTTTTTGTGGCACTTTACTTATCTTTGTCATTGTTGGCGACTAAAGTAAATGCTTATGAAAAATTTTACTATATTCCTTATATCGGGGTTGATTATGGTTTTATCAATGCCAAAACCACTCGAACAAAAAACAACTACAATTTGTTCAACATAAATATTGGTACAAAATATAATAACCATTTTGGAACTGAAGTGTTTTTCGAACAAACAGATTCTGATACCAAAAAGAGAAACAATCAGCCAGAACTTAAAACATCATACCGTGCATATGGTCTTGATGCCATGGCATATTTGCCCATTGGTTGCTATCACGAGTTTGATTTGTTTGCAGGCATTGGTGTTGCCGAATATGTTTTTAACAAAAAATTAGGCAAAGAAAAACACCGACACCAAAGTGGTTGGGGGTATCGTTTTGGCGGAGGTTTTATATATAATTTCAACGAAAAAATAAGTTTAAAAGCAGCCGTTCGTTATGTTGAACTAAGCGATATAACCGATATAAATCATTTATATGAATATACATTTGGTCTTCGTTATCACTTTATTAAGGAGTAAAGATATGTCAAAAAAAGTTTTATCAATTTTGATATTTGCAGCAGTTATTGCCGGCGCTACATTTTATTTTATAAGCAACAACAAATCGTCACCGCTTAAACCGGCTGTGATTGAAAAAAATGTTACAAAACAAGAAAAAAAGCCCATTGAGGAAAATGTTTTTGAATATACAAAAAATAACTTAACAGCAGAATGCAACGGTGATTCTAAAATGATGTGTGCCGTTGACTTTGCATTAAAATGCACAATTAACCCTGATTTTGAAGGTTGTCGAGATTCAAGATTACCTAAATTCATATTTATGAATAATGGAGATGTTGAAAGGCCTACAAAAATCAGTTTCAAATTGCATAAAATAAAACCTATATCTGCTGATTTAGTTGAAATTCACACAAACAGCTCTTGCGATGCCAAATGGTT
>JAZRHJ010000060.1:0-7395 GCA_045644695.1 Alphaproteobacteria bacterium
TGATATTTATCCAACAATTTATCTAAATTTTCTCTAACCGCTTCATTCAAACTTTTAGCGCCTAAACTTCCGCCGATTACCATAATTATGGGATTTTGTTCAGAAAATTCGCAAATTTTACAAGCATCACTTTTATTACCATTTTTTAACCTGTCTGAAAGTATCGGACCGACATATTCTACTTTTGATTTATCTTTTACATATTTAATTGTATCATCAAATGTTGTAAAAAACTTTGAGACAAACGGCAACGACATTTTATTTGCCAACCCTGGAGTAACATCTGATTCATGCATCGCACATTTTATGCCATTAATTTTTGCAGCACACACTACCGGAAATGAAACAAATCCGCCTTTAGAAAAAACTATATCCGGTTTTTGACGATTAACAATCCAAATTGCCTGTACAATTCCAAGAGGAATTTTAAGCATGTCTATAAAATTTTTCCAAGAAAAATATCTCCTTAATTTACCGGTTAATATTGGAATATATTTTACTTCTTTTATTCTCCCTACAAGTTCTTTTTCTATTCCGTTATATGAACCTATATAAACGACTTGCCATCCTTTTTGCAAAAAAATAGGAATTAGAGCCAAGTTTAGAGTAACATGTCCGGCCGAACCTCCGCCGGTAAAAATAATTTTTTTATCCATTTGCCACCTCACCTGTTATTAGTGTTGCTGCTGCGTTTAGATCCTCCTCATAATCAATTTGAAGGTTTTTTGTAGCCTTTGCGCCCAATGATTTCATTTTTGTTGCCAACGATATAGCGTTGCCTTTTCCTGTTGAAAGTTTTTTTATTGCCTCATCATAATTTTTTTTGCTTGAACATATTGCACTATCAATTTTTCGCATATCTTCAACAAAATTGCACAATTTATCATAAAGTGAACCACCTAATTCGGCAATTTGCGCCACATTTTTATTGCGACGCTCTATTTGCCACAAACTTTCAATTGTTCGCAACAGAGGCAATAGCGATGACGGCGTCGTAATTGCAATATTTTTTTTATATGCATAATCATACAACTCTTCATCAAATTTAACCGCTTCAACATAAGCACTTTCTATAGGTATAAAAATTACAACATAATCGAGTGAAGAATCTTTTAACAATTTTTGATATTCTTTAGAAGATAGACCATCTATATGGTTTCTTATGCGCTGAACATATTTTTTGATATATTCTTTTCGTAAATCTTCATTTTCTTCATTTACAAACGCGACATAATCGTTTAACGAAACCTTAGAATCTACAATTACTTTTCTGTCATTGGGCAAATTTACGATAACATCAGGACGCAACATTTTATTTTCTTCATTTTTAAATGTTTCTTGAGTTGTATAGTTAATACCTTTTTGAAGTCCTGAAATTTCCAAAACTCTTTCAAGTTGAAACTCTCCCCAATTTCCTTGCATTTTTTTATTGCCTTTTAGCGCCTGGCTTAAATCTTTTGCATCTTTACTTAAATTTTGATTTAGATATAATAAGTTTTTAAGTTGCTCATCAAATTTTATACTGTCTTCATGAGTTTTTTCAACTTTTTGCTTAAAATCAGCCATTTGCTCTTGAAATGGTTTTAATAGCAATTCAAAAGAATTTTTCTGTTCTTTGCCGAAATGTTCGTTTTGCGCTTTTATTATCTGGTTTGAAATATCGCGAAATTTCAACGCCATATCTTCCTTATTTTGCTCAATAAACGAAAGTTTTTCTTCCATATATTTTTTCTGATTATCGATATCTGAACGAACACGAATATTTTCTGCGGTTAATTGATGATTTTCATTATTTAGCGCTTTTGCTTGCTCTTGTAACGTATTAATTGTTTTTATTTTTTCATCATACAAAATTTTTAACTCTAAAGCATGTAGTTCCGTTTTACGATATTTCAAATATATAAAAAATGTTGTAAGCATAAAAACAATACTCACACCAGATATTGCTAAAACAGCATATTGATTTTGCAACAAGTCCATTTTATTTCTCCATATTTTATTTTTACCACTGCTTTTTTATATTTCAAGCATTGTTTTAAATTATTACAGCATAAACACTTTCTGTTTTTTAAACAAAAAAACAACCCTTATATTATTACATAAGGGTTGCTTTTTATGATTAAGACTAGAAGTGATATTTTACGTTAAATAAACCGGTATGATCTTGATAATCTTTACGGAACTTACCTTCGTAACCTACACTCAATTCAACTTTGTCATTAACTGCAGTTGTTACACCTGCACCAAATTCATAACCTAAACGTTTCAAATGAGTGTTTTTCACATTGTAAGCAGCACCATTTGCCAAACTTACAAGAATATTATCATCATCACGCATTAAGTCATAGGTAACACCAGCACTAACTTCAGGTGTAAATGTCATTTCATTGAAAACATAATCGGTTGCATATTTAACACTTAACATTGCTGTTAAAATGTCCATATTATTACTTCCGATATGTGTTCCTAACGCATCTGTATAACCTTCACGGTCAATGTTCATATAACGTAAACCGATTGTCGGTGTTAACACTGAATTTTCGGTTAAATATTCATAACCGGTAACAACTTGAGCAGAAATATTGTTTGCATCATAATCTGCTTCGCCATTAACTCCGGCAACCTTTTTATCTTCTTCATAGTCAGAAAAACTGTAACTCAAAATACCGTTAACAAACCAATTTGAAGGTTTATATTCGCCATATGCAATTGCACTATGGGTTTTTACTTGAGTATCACGAGTATAACTGTCTATATCTGTTTTTGCAAAAGCATATGCAACGCCCAATTTAACATCGTCATTCACATATTTTTCAAAACCTAATGCTAAACCATTAGTATCTGTATCAAAATGACCGTCTAATTTGGTATGGTTGACAAGGCCTTGTGCCCACATAGCCGACTTATCTAAAGCATCTCCCGATGATTTACCGTTACCTGCACTAACATTTCCACCACTGATATGATTAGAAACAACACCATAAACTTGGTTAATGACACTGGTTTGTGATGATCTGACAATTGGTGATGCTTCCGGGCTCATTGCATTCAATGCGGCTAAGCCTTGTTCTTTTGTATCTTCATTTTGAAGCATACCGACAATAGCGTCTGCAGCTTGATTAAAGTTTTTATCATCGGATGTTCCGCTCAAAACAGCATCTAAAACTTCTGCCTGACTACCATTTGCTCCGGTATTTTCTGCAATTTCATCAGTGGTTTTTTTAGAAATTTCAAAAGTTCCCAATTTTTCTGTTTCAATAATGTTGTATAAAGAGTTTTCAACATCACCGAAAGCACCAGTAACCGTTCCTTTTACCATTTCATACGGACCGGTATAAGCATTTTTAAATACCATGCTTAACTCAACCCCATTATTGGTAACATCGTTAGAAATGAATGTTTCGTTTGCATTAACTTGCAATTTTGAACCTTGAGCAAACTCTATTGTTCCCGTGCCTGTAATACCGCCATCAAGTTGTAATTCGGCTCCGCTCACAACATCAATTTTACCCGTATTATAAATATCGTTCAAACCGTTAGCATCTTTATTGCCACTGAACGTATTTAAGCCTTCAAATGTCATACCCGACATATTGTAAATTGCACCACCATTTGCCGATGCCGTATTTGAAGTAAATGTAGAATCAGATACAACTACTGATGCAACATTACCTCCAACATCTTCTTCGCCGTGGTTATAAATAGCACCACCATTTGCTGCGCTATTTGCTTCAAATGTTGTATTATTGATATAAACGGCTGTTTCTTTTTCAACCGAACTGTATAAGAAGTTGTCCAAAGCACCACCGTTTGTTGTTGCTTTATTATTCTTAAATACAGAATTTAAAATATCAAGTTTAGCATCTTTATTATTAGCCAAATCGGCTCTTCTGGTTGCAATAGCACCGCCACGTGCATTTGATGTATTTGCTTCAAACGTAACATCGTCTAAAATTGTTCTTGATACAGCACCCAAGAACAAAGCACCGGCACCTTCAGAATCTGATGCGGAAGATGTTGCCGTATTATTACTGAATACTACACTATTAAGTTTTGATTCTTTACCATATAAAGCAACTGCACCACCCATTTGCTCTGCCGTGTTATTTGAAAATATTACATCATTCATTTCCATTTTTAAGGAAGCCGTACCTGTTGATAATGCTCCGGCATAAGTTGCGCTATTTGATGTAAATGTAGCATCGGAAATGCTCATGCTTCCGCCATTAAATATTGCTCCGCCAAAATTATCTGCACTATTTTCCTTAAACTCACCGCCGGTAATTGTCATATCGCCTTGACGACCATACAAATCTTTATCGGCTGCATTATATATAGCACCGCCATTATTTGTTGCCGTATTTTTAGAAAAATCTGTATTAGAAACAATCGTTTTTAAACTGTTATAAATTGCACCGCCATGACCGGCAATTAATTGATTTTTACTATTGGTCAAGGTACTTGAAGCAACATTACCCGTAAATGCAGAATCAATAATTGTTAATGACCCACCATTATTATTTAAACTGGTCGAATTATCATTTTTTGCTCGTCTTGTACCAATTGCTCCACCGTTATAGCCCGATGTATTAGATGTAAATGTTGAATTTGTAATTGTAGTTTCAGACAATGCACCTAAAGATATCGCCCCGCCACCAATTTGATTGCTATCTTCTGCCGCACCATATTGTGCTTGGTTACCCTCAAATGTAACATCGGAAGCAATAATGGTACCACCATAGTTACCGATTGCGCCACCATCATATTTTGCCTTGTTGTTTAAAAATTTTGTACCTGATTTAATTTCCAAACTACCGCCACTGATATTGCTGCCCGGAGCCGCAACTACAAAAACTCCGCCTACACCACCTGTATTTTCATCGTATCCGGTATAGGTTTTAACTTCTGCGGTATATGTTTCGCCACGAACAACATATTTTTCATAGGCATTTGCCGAATTTATCATAGCAAATCCAGATATAAAAGTTGCTCCCAGAAGCATAATTTTACTAAACTTCATATATATTAACCCCCTTAAAATCATAAATTAAATTATATATACCACAATACTTAATCAAAAATTTGTGATACGGATATTGTAAATAATATTTTTGTAATTTTCTAATATTTAAGAGCCACTTATACACATAAAATATTATAGCATTAATTGTCGATCGGGTGATTAATTGCGTTATATACGCTAGATTCAATTGTTGCACATAAAACTGTTTTTAATGCCCATTTTTTGGCTTTTTGTTTTAAGGACATAATTGATAAAATGCATTGAAAATTAAATGTTTGAGGGTTTTTAGATAAAAAAGAACCGACTTTATTTGTTATATAAACAGCCATACTTCTGTTTTGCTTAAGTTGTAATGTTTTTTGTGTTTTTAGCATAATAGATAAAGAGACTGCACTAACCATTCTTTCAAAAACCATATTCGGATATATTTTTTTCAATTCATGCGCAATTATAATTGTTTTTTTATATTTTTTTTCGGCTTTTTTGATAATTTTTTCTACCATATATCCTTCATCAATATTTAAATTGCGAAACGCAAACGGAACTATCAGCCGTCTTTGTTTTACCCCATCGTGCCATAAAACATACCTTACTTGAACATTATAACGCTTATAAAGAATAAAGTCTTTACGCATAACATCAAAAAAATCCGTTAAAAAATATTTTAACGGCTCTTTATAATTTTGTATATATACATAAGGAATTAAATATTTTTTATGATTAATAACAACGCTTACCGGCGCAATGCCAGCATTATCATATTCAGAACATAAAAATTTAATATATTCTGTTTTCATAAACGTTCTTTCTCATATTAGCCTATTGTTTATTATACTTTTTTTATATTTTATTGTCAAACAAAAACGAAAAGCATTTTTTGTGTTTATTTTTTAAAAAAAATGATTACACTATTAATTATGACTAAAAAAGAATTTAAAATAGTAAGTCCGTTTGAAGCATCGGGTGATCAACCGCAAGCAATAAAAGAACTTTGCGAAGGTTTAGAAAACGGCATAAAAAATCAGGTTTTGCTCGGAGTTACCGGCTCCGGTAAAACCTTTACCATGGCAAAAATTATTGAAAATGCTAAACGCCCCGCTCTGATTATGGCTCCTAATAAAATACTGGCTGCACAATTATATTCTGAAATGAAAGAATTTTTTCCAAACAATCGTGTAGAATATTTTGTTTCATATTACGACTATTATCAACCTGAAGCATACATCCCGAAAACTGATACATACATTGAAAAAGATTCTGCAGTTAATGAACAAATTGACCGTATGCGGCATGGTGCTACTCGCAATGTTTTAGAAGAAAACGACGTTATAATTGTGGCATCGGTTTCTTGTATTTACGGTTTAGGATCTATGGAATCATATTCGTCCATGGCGTTTTCGCTAAAAGTCGGTGATATTATTGACACATCAGAAATATATCGTAATTTGGCCGAACTTCAATATGAACGGAATCAAATAAATTTTGTAAGAAGCACATTTAGGGTTAACGGAGATACTTTAGATATTTTTCCGGCGCATTATGAAGATAGAGCCTGGAGAATTTGTTTTTTCGGAGATGAAATTGAAACCATATCCGAGTTTGACTCGTTAACCGGCAAAAAAACTGCCGATTTAACCGAAATTACGGTTTATCCGGCGAATCACTATGTTACACCGCGTCCGGCACTTTCTCAAGCAATTATGCACATAAGACAAGATTTAAAAACTCGTCTTAGCGAATTAAAATCTCAAAATAAATTACTCGAAGCGCAACGCCTTGAACAACGCACCCGTTTTGATTTAGAAATGCTCGAAACGACTGGACATTGCAAGGGGATAGAAAACTATTCTCGTTATTTGACAGGAAGGGCTACCGGAGAACCTCCACCCACATTATTTGAATATTTCCCTAAAAATGCACTCTTGTTTATTGATGAAAGTCATATTAGCGTTCCACAAATAGGAGCCATGTACAAAGGCGACTTTAATCGCAAAAGTACTCTTTCTGACTATGGTTTTAGGTTACCTTCTTGCCTTGATAACAGACCCTTAAAATTTGAAGAATGGAATAAAATGCGTCCGCAAACAATTTTTGTATCTGCCACTCCGGGTGATTGGGAACTTGAACAGAGTAATGGCGCTTTTTCCGAACAAATTATTCGCCCGACCGGACTTACGGACCCCGTATGTGAAGTTCGCCCCGTTGAAACGCAAATTGACGATTTGATGCATGAGTGCAACCAAATTGCTAAAAAGGGTGAACGAGTATTAGTTACGACATTAACAAAAAAAATGGCCGAAGATTTAACCGAATATTTTAACGAAAATGGTATAAAAGTAAGGTATATGCATTCAGATATTGATACTTTAGAA
>JAZRHJ010000061.1:0-4137 GCA_045644695.1 Alphaproteobacteria bacterium
AGTCACGTTTTTTCTTAAAACCTGAAAATCCTATTGGTGAAAAAATCGTTTTTGGTATGTTGTTGATTATTATTTTTGGTGCAATTTTATATTTACTCATAAAATATGCTAAACATTTAGTCACCTCATTTTTCAAATTTAACGCCGTAACTTGGACAATTGCTGTTTTTTGTTCAGTATTGCTAATTTCAAAATTTGCTGATCGTTTTCCGGGAAACTGGCGCGATGCCCATAATGATGTATCATTACCGCATGAACAAATTGAAATATGGTCACTTATAGAAGAAAGTATTGAAATTTTTATTCCATATTTAGTGATTATCGCTCTTGCTCAATTTCATTATTTAAAGAAAAATAAAAATTAAAAAAATATAAAATTCTAACGCCATACAAAAACAAAGGGTTTATCTTATTAAACTCTTTGTTTTTTATTAAAACAAAAAGTTTAAAGAGTTAAATCCACAAACTTTTTTTTCATCAAGACCAGATAATACTTTTCCATGTTTTGAATAATCTACTTTTTCGAAAAAAATACGAATAAACTCTTCGTTTCTTTTCGGTCTTTGGTAATGATATCTAATTTCATCTCAGAAAGTAAAAACACTTAAATCAAAAATTTTACCATTGGCGGAAATGACAATATTTTATAAAGTTCATTGTTAACTTCTTTATAATTTATAAAGCCTTTAACTTCTCCATTTTCAGATATTTTGCCCTCAACCTTCGCATTATCGAGTAGGATTTGGAGTTTTATTTATTTTTTACCTCTAAAGTATCTTTTGAAGTATCTTCGGCAAGTTTGTCTTGCGCAATAGACACAACTGTATCAATAAGTTTATCTAAATTATCGGTTTGGTTTTCTTTATATCCGTTAAAATCTTTTTCTTCATCTTTTAAATTATCTGTTGCCTTCTCTATTAGCGGTTGAGCAAGTTTTTCAAACAAATCATCTATTTCTTTTTGTTCAGGCGTTTTTTCTTTGCTTTCTTTATTATCCTTTTTATCTTCTTTATCTTTTTCTAAATTTTTATCTTTTATCAAAGATTTTGTTTCATCCGGAATAAGTCCTTCAATTGGTTTTGCAAACTCGCCCGCTAAAGTAAAATATCTTGAATCCTTAAACATTCCTTCCTTACTCTCTTCAGGCAATATCCAAGAAAGCAATATATTAAACAAAATAACGATTAAACATGCTCTCACTACTCCAAATAGCAGACCCAACATTCTATCTAATGCACTTAACTTACTTGAACGAACTTTACCAATTAATTTGTCGGTACACAAAATCCACATAATATAAAAAACAATAAGCACAACCAAAGCCGTCACAATTGAAGCCATTAAAGAACTTGCAATATAATTTTTTGCAACCGGAGTTAAAATTGGCATCATATAAAAAATTGTAACAGAAGCCAATATCCAACCCACAATGGATAAAACCTCCTTTACCAAACCTCTGCATAACGCTATTAATGCAGAAATTGCCGTAACAACTAAAATAACAACATCTAAATTATTTAACGGTTGCATGCACAAACTCCTAATTAAACCAATTTATCAAACGATTCACATTCCCTATTTCATAATGCGAAATTACATTATGCTTTTTATCCTTATTAAACGATGGCGGAACAATAGCATTTGTAAAACCTAATTTGCACGCTTCTTTTAATCTTAATGACGGCTGTGTAACTGCTCTTATTTCACCGGACAAACCAATTTCACCAAAAACAACCATATCCGCCGGTAACGGCTTATTTGTCAATGATGAAATTACCGCCATTGCCACAGCCAAATCAGCTGCAGGCTCCGAAATTTTTAAACCACCGGCAATATTTAAATATACGTCTTGAGAACTAAAATTTATACCGCATCTGGCTTCCAGGACAGCTAGAATCATTGCTAATCTGTTAGAATCCCACCCCACAACGGCTCGTTTAGGGCTCGAATATCCGCTCTGACTTACAAGAGCCTGAATTTCTACCAAAACAGGTCGAGAACCTTCAATCCCTGCAAATACACAAGAACCTGATACATTACCCTGTCTTTCGGCTAAGAACAATGCAGACGGATTTTCGACCTCTACCAATCCTTTATCTTGCATCTCAAATACACCAATCTCATCAGTCGCGCCATATCTGTTTTTTACTGCACGCAAAATTCTGAAATGATGCCCTCTTTCACCTTCAAAATACAGCACCGTATCAACCATATGCTCCAAAATTCGAGGACCTGCTATTGCACCTTGTTTGGTAACATGACCAACCAAAAACAAAACAAATCCCTTACGTTTAGCAAGTTTAATTAACTCATAAGCACAGGCTCTTACTTGTGCGACACTACCCGGAGTAGATTCAACATTTTCAAGATACATTGTTTGAATAGAATCAATAATTACGACAGCTGGTTTTGCCTTATCAAGCGTTGCAACAATATCTTGTACTTCGGTAGTACTTGCAAGTTTCACTGGAGATTGTTCCAAACCCAATCTTTGCGCTCTAATTCTAACTTGGTCGATTGCTTCTTCTCCGGAAATATAAAAACATTCAAAATTTTCATTAAGGTTTGCCACACCGGCACATACTTGCAACAATAATGTCGATTTACCGATACCGGGATCACCGCCAACCAAAATTGCCGAACCGGGAACTAAACCGCCACCGCTTACTCTATCAATTTCTTTATTGCCAGTTTTTAACCTTTCAAAAGTTTGCAAACTACCGCTTAAAGGTACAAAATCTACCATTTCGCCTTTTTTCTTATTTGGCAAAATTGAAAAACCGCCACCTTGCACTTTTTCTTCTTCAATAGTGTTCCACTCACCGCATGAATCACATTTTCCTTGCCATTTAGGATACACTGCTCCACATTGATTACAAACATATTCCACTATTGTTTTTTTTGCCATTTCTTAAACTTCCACTTTTATTGGTCCTTGAGAGCAACCGTTAATAAATTGCTGTACATACGGATTATCTGTTTTTTCCATTTCCTTAACCGTACCTTGCCATATAATTTTTCCTTTATAAAGCATAGCAACCTTATCGGCAATTTTCTTTACCGAAGCCATATCATGTGTAATAGTAAGTGTTGTAGCCCCTAAACCTTTGGCAGATTCTACAATTAAATCATTAATAACATCTGCCATTATCGGATCAAGTCCGGTTGTCGGCTCATCAAAAAATATAATTTCAGGCCTTGTAATAATGGCACGCGCTAATCCTACCCTTTTTTGCATACCTCCTGATAATTCCGAAGGAGATAAATCTGCAACATCGGGAGCAAGCCCCACTTGCCTTAAAACTCTAATTGCTTCTACTTTAGCCTGCTTTCTATCAACTTTTTTATTTTCAAGAAGTGAAAATGCGACATTTTCCCACACACTCAAACTATCAAATAAAGCGCCACCTTGAAAGAGCATTCCCATTTTAGCATGAAAATCTTTTAACCTATGTCCTTTTGTGCCAACCGTTTCCACATCGTCAATTTTAATTGAGCCCATGTCCGGAGTTAATAAATTTTGAATACATTTAATTAAAACAGATTTACCTGTTCCGGAACCACCGATTACAACCAAAGATTTTCCGGTTTCAACATCTAAATCAACTCCGTTTAATACTTTTTTCTTTCCGAAAGATTTGTGTAAATTGCGAATAGAAATTTTAATTTTATTTACCATTTTACCCTCACTTACTTAGAAAAGAAAATTTCTGTTAAAATGTAGTTAAATATCAAAATTAAAATAGATGCTGAAACAACCGCATTTGTTGTTGCCTCACCGACTCCTTGCGCACCACCTTTAGACTTATATCCGTTATAACATCCCATTAATGAAATTATAAAACCGAAAACCGCAGCCTTAGTAAGACCGGAAATTATATCAATTGCTTCCATATTGTCAAAAGTAGAATTTATGTAATTTGCCGGATTAAAACCTAATTTAAATACTCCGACGACATAACCACCGAATATACCGATTACATCACCTATCAAAACCAAAATCGGCAAAACAATAACTCCGGCCCACAACCTTGGAGCAACTAAATATTTAAACGGATTTGTCGACAATGTAACCAAAGCATCAATTTGTTCTGTTACTCTCATTGTTCCAATTTCGGCAGCCATTGCTGCACCAAT
>JAZRHJ010000062.1:0-9861 GCA_045644695.1 Alphaproteobacteria bacterium
CGGATGTGAAATTGATCCTAAAACCGGCTGAACATCAAACTCACGGGCAATTTCGTTTAGGCGATCCTGATTTATATCAACTACAATAATATCGTTGCTGCCTCTGCTTAAATATCCTATAATGCTGCGACCTACACTACCTGCTCCGCCCACAATAATTTTCATTAATTTTCTCCCCTTACGGCCGTAGAAAAATATTTTTTTATTTCATCTACGGCTAACGAATAATTGTTTATTTTCATATAGTTTTCTCTAAAACGTTTAGCATCATAAAAACCTTTTGAATACCAACAAATATATTTCCGCGATAATGCCACAGCCAATTTTTCGTCATAATATTGTTTTAACAAACACACATGATTAAGAACAGTGTTCAAAATTTCGGAAATTTCTATTTGTTTAGGTTCATTTTGGTATTCTATATAGTCAAAAGTTTGTCCTAAAAGCCATGGATTACCTAACGCCGCCCGCCCTATCATAACACCATCGACACCGGTTTTATTTATCATCTCTTTGGCTTGTTGCGGTGAATTTATATCACCGTTACCAATTACCGGTATTTTAACAGCATGTTTTACCCGCTCAATTATACTCCAATCAGCAACACCGGAATATCCTTGTGAGCGAGTTCTGCCGTGTATGGTTATATATGAGGCACCGCAGTCTTGGCACATTTTAGCAAAATCTACGGCATTTGCGCTGTTTTCGTCCCATCCTTTTCTAAATTTGACACTCACATCTGATTTAACGGCATTTTTTACCGCTTTAATTATTTTAGATGCGGTATCCATATCTTTCATTAACGCCGACCCCGCTCCCGATGTGGTAATTTTTTTTACCGGACACCCCATGTTTATATCTATGGAAAAAGCACCTAACTCTTGCACTAATTGAGCAGCATCGGCAAATATTTCGGGTTCATTACCGACCAATTGAACAATCACCGGATATTTTTCTGCTCTAACGTCCGCTATTTTGTATGTCTTTGCATTTTTTCTTGATAAAGCATTAACAGCTACCATTTCTGATACAATATTTACTTTATCTTGGCATTTTTGATAAACAATTTGTCGCATCGGCGCATCGGTAATTCCCGCCATTGGCGCTAAAAAAATATTACTCTTAAAATTTAAAAAAGATACCATCTTTATTTTAGCCTATCAATTGCTCTGGCAATAACATAATATATTTTTCCTATATCCGCTCCGGATATCATAGCCAACACAACTTCTGAGCGCTCGGCATTTTGCGCCGATGTGACTAATGTTTCAAAATCAGCAATATATTTATCGGCTAAAATTCTGAAATCGGCATTTTTCTCATATTCGTCTCTAATTTTTACAATTTGCTTACGATTAAGTTTTTTCACAATATTTCTAGCAAATACAGCATGATCACCGTTATAAAACTTTTTCCACAACTCATCTTCTTCCGAAGTGTTGAAAAAGCCGTTTATATCAACACTCAAATTTTCAAGTTTTGTAACCAACTGCGAAGATTCGTTCATGAAATTTGCCATACTGAAAGCATCGTAACGTTGCTTTAATTCTGCTAAATGTCTTTCAGATCTTATTTTATGTTTATCAAGTTCGTTAACCTGCTCATTTATAGCCGTTGCCAAATTTTTAACCTGTTTTTCATATTCGGTAAAAGCATTTTCACTGTTAGACGATGTAGATACAATATTTTTTTCAATTTGCTCTATTCTGTTTTTAATTTCATCAAATTTTTCAAGAGCTATTATTATGCTTGCATGCTGCTGTTCTAAAGATTTAGACCCTTCTTTACCTTTATTTACAATGATGTTTGCACTTTCGGAAAGTTGCAATGTGTTTTTCTGCACCACTGCACTAACCTCATTAAATTTATCAATTGCATCAACCGCTCTTATTTTTAAATCATCTACTTTTAAGCCTAAATCTGTACTCAGATCACCTATTTTGTCAGTTATTTTCTCAGCAACTTTTTGAATTTGAAGATTTTTATTTTCTGTTTTTTCAATAAAATCATTAAGCTTTGTTAATTCTTGCTCAAGTTTTCCGAGTATTTTTCCTATATTTTGCGTTGCAACAACCGATTTTTGTTCTAAAGAATTATTAGCGCCGTCAAGAATATGCGCAATTTCATTGCCTGCTTTATTTAACGATTTTAGTTGATTTTCAACATTTATATCAAGTGTAGAGGAGCGCTCTATCATTGCCTCTACTTCCATGCTGATTAGTTTTCCGTATTCACCTAATTTACCGTCAAGATATGCCGAATTTTTATCCAAAAGTTCCGATTGCTCGGCCGCTAATTTTTTATGCGTTTTTAAACTGTTTTCAATATGCGAAATTCCTCCGTCAAGACGTTGATATATTTGCTCACAACTATCGGCAGTTTGTAAAAAAGTTTTTTCTAATTTTTGAGTCCTTTCCTCAAGTGTCTGCGCCATTTTTTGTAAATTTACCTGATTGTTTTGAGCAAAATCTTGCATATCGGCAGTGTGTTTTTCAATATAATCTTTTCCCTCGTTTATTATATTTTTAAGATAATCTGCCGTTGAAACCGTTTCATTAATTAACGGATTAAGTTCAGCGCTTAAAGAAGCGGCACTATTTTTTAAATCATCTGCTTTAATCGAAAATTGTTCGGCCGTTTCAGCGGCATTTTTATACTCTGATAATAAATTTTGAATATTCTCATTCAGTTTTAACAAATTTTTTGAAAAAAAGCCTTCCAAAACTTCACTTATATGTTCAAAATCTGCCGCTTTGCTTGACAATTCTTTTTTCAATAAGTCATTTTGTAAACTTATATGTGTTGCCGTATCTGCTAACTGTTTAATTTGAGTTTGTAAAGACTGATTAATTATATTTTTTAATGCATTGGAATTATCCGAATATAATATATGCCCTAATTTTTCTTCCAGCGCAGCCGATTGTGAGGCACTGATATATGTTTTATAAACCAATGCCGTTAACAGCAAAATCAATAAAAGAGGAACTATTGCAGAGGCCAAAAATCTTATAAACTCATCAGGCATCAATGCCGATAAACTATCCCAACCAAACGAAAACTGTATGTAAAAAAATATAAAAACAAACCATACCGCCGAAATTATGAAATATGGTTTTGTAAGGGGCGATTTTTTTAAAACACTGTTTTTTATTTCAAACAATGTGTCATGAGTTGGCATATCTTGCAAAAATTCGGGTATTTTTTTATCTTCTTGTATCTTTTCCATCAGAAAATCACCTTACAAATATATTCAAACTATCGATAGTATAAAATTTTTTGCTTAAATTTTAAACAATCAATACGACTATCCACAGCCTATAATATGCTGATTAAAAAAAAGATAAAAAAACAAAAAAAAATATATTGATTTTTAAAAAAGCATTGTGTATGTTTTGCATAGTTTGTTGCAAACGATGTGTGTTGCTAAATACCCAAATTTATTATTTTGCCGTTGTAGCTCAGTGGTAGAGCACGTCATTGGTAATGACGGGGTCGTAAGTCCGATTCTTATCAGCGGCACCAGTTTATAAAAAGCCTCCATAATGGAGGCTTTTGCTTTTGTGGAATTATCTTTTACAAAGTCCGATTGTTTTACTCCTAAATAATAATATTTCATCAATTATCAGATTTTAGTTTTGAAAAAACGTTTTGATCTCGATAACGCTCATTTGGCTCAGAATATACATTTTGTCTTAAAATACCATCTAGTTTATATCCTGCTTTAATTGCCACATTAGCCGAACGATGATTTAATACATCAGTATGTATAACAATTCTGTTAAAATCATTTGCAAATAGTTCTTCTTCAATCAATGCTAATGCCTCTCTTATATAACCGTTTCCTATGTAATCGGTATCTAACCAGTAACCTATTTCTGCTCGTTTATGTAGCCAAGAGACATTTATAATGCTTATTAACCCAATAAATGTGTCATTTATAAGTATTTCATATACAAATTGATTATTATTTTTCCAGTCGCTATCTGTTTTTTCTAAAAAATTTAACGTATCATTGTGTGTATTTGTATATTTAACCCATCCTAACCAAGGTAAAAACACATCTCTACATTTATCTATAATGGAAAATATTTTTTTTGCTGTTTCAATATCAAAATCTGGACGTTTTAGTTTTATACGTTTTCCTAATATTATTTCCTTTAACATTTTTACCTCCATATTAATTGTACTTTAATATGTTAATTGTTTAAATTCAATATGATTTTCAGTCCAATCATCGCAAAGTATTGCGCATCATTTGTTTAAATCGCTCCTTTGGGTGTATTTTTTTGTTATAAAAACAATCCTGTCATAAGATACGATTTGTTGAATCTTATAAACTATCAGACTTTTTAGATTTATAAGTTGTTAAAAAATAAATCTTGGCATTGTATAAGAATATTCTATTTAATATAGATTAAACTAGTATGTATGAATATTCCATGGAAAGATTATATTATGCTAAATAAAATAATAGATATTGTTAAGGCATGCGGATTAATTATTAGAAATGCGCAAATACACAATATTATGCTCAAAAACGAAGACAAAGGAAATGTTGCAGATAATGGTATGGCTAAAATCATAGAGGCGCTGCAAGAAACTCATGCTCCCGTGCAAAAATTAAATAAAATTTTATAATACTGTTTAGTTTTGTTATAAAAAGGAAAGAAAAAGCAATGAATTGTAATTTGGTTTTAGTAGAAGAACCTCATTTTATTATAGATATGATGTATGCCCGAACAAACAATATGTTAGGCAGAGCAGTTTATTGTGATATAGGTTATAATAATGTCGCTTATGTACACAAAGATGTTTATGATGCATTGCTAAAAACAGTTCCTTTTTTAGAAAAAAATAAATTTAAAATGCGAATTTGCGATGCATATCGCCCACCTGTTGCGCATCAAAAATTTTTAGAGATTATACCTCGTTCCAAAGCAAAATTTTTTGCTGAAACTCCCGAAAAATCGAACCATTGTCATGGTACGGCCGTCGATGTGTGTTTAACGGATATTAACGGGAATAATTTGGTTTATCCTACCGAGGTTGATGCTTATGAACAGTGTTATCAAGAACAAATAAGTAAAAATATATTTGAAGAATTTGAATTACATTTGCAAAAAGCATATCACAACTATATGCAATCTTCTCCCGAAGCCCTTAATAATAGAGAGCAGCTAAAAAAACTTATGGAAAGCGTAGGTTTTGAAGCAATTTCCAATGAATGGTGGCATTATAATATTAAAAATTGGCAAAATTATCCGCTTATTGAATGGAAATAAGTCGTTTTACTTTTTATTAAACAGCGTTTTACAAATATCTTATTGTAATAATTAGCGTGTATAATTATCTTTTAAAATATTTTTTGTTTCTAACGAATTTTTATATTTTCTCGCTTTTATCATAATATAATTATACAAGTTTTGCATTTTGTTATCTTCTATCAAATCTTCGGGATGACCTTGTATACATAAAATTCCGGCCTTTTCATTTCCCCAAATTTCAGGTATGCCGTCGCTGTCTGATATTGCATAGATATTCATTTTAACTTTAGGAGAACTTGATACATAATCTTGCAGAACACCAAGCACCATCGATTGATTGTGTCTTGAATTAATGGTGATATATTTGTTTGTCGGCTCTATTCCCATAATATCAAAAATAGGAGTATCTTTAATAAGTTTAATTTGATGTACTCTGACATCTGTATCTTGTTTAGGCTTGTGTACAGCCGAATGTAAAACTTCTTTTTGCACATTTCGATACATTTTCATATCACCGAGCATAGCGCCTATCATTTGCGCTCCGGCACAAATACCCAAAAGCGGTTTTTTTGTTTTATGCGCTTGCGCAATAACCGAGCGATATGCAAAATAGCGCTTTCCGACCACATCACCCAAAACTTGGCCGTCTATATAAAAATTTTCCGGATTATTAAAACTGCCACCCGGTAAAATTGCTCCATGGCAACTTTGCATTTGTTTATACGGATTATCATAATCCAAAAAACGGATTTTTGCTCCTGTGTTCATAATTGCTTGCAAATAACTTTTACCGACTGAATAATATTCATCACCTGATGCAGATGTATCCCAACCCAGTAAAAAGCCAACTGTCGGAGCCGAAGCCGAAGGTTTATAATTAAATTCTTCAGGCAATAAAATTTCAGCAACTTCATTTTGTTGAGTTAGGCGCTCTATAACTTCTTTTTTTATACCATATGCATCAAATTCCGGAAGATATTCTAAATAGACAGTACTCATTATTCAGTCCTTCTTATTAACAGTTTTATTCTTTTACTATAAATCGATGCTTTTTTCAATGTTTTTTTATTGCTTTTTTATTGATGCTTTTTTATATTAACGGAAGAAGGAAAACATAAATGGTTGCTAAATATAGAAAAACCGACATATTAAACGTTCATCTGTGTTGGAATGAAAATTCCGATGATTTAGACAATGTATTATTTAAGCAAAATAATATTCAAGTAAAAAAACTAAACTGCGAATCAACGGTAAACGGTTCGCAAGGCAAAATTGATGTTAACGCTTTAGCAAATTTCGGAACAACATTGCTAAATGATAAAACCCAAAATTTATGCTTTTACTCTTTAACAATTCCTTCTCAAGAATGTTTTTGCGGTTCTCACGCCGTAGCAATGGCTGTAGATAACAAAAATAAAAAAATTTATTATCACGATTCACATGGTGTGAATATGCGCAAAGAAATGAAAGATTTTTTAAGATTATTATTACCTGAATATAACATTGATATTAACTATTCAAAACAACAAGAAGATATAACCAATTCGCTGGTATCTGAAGAAAATGATAACTCTTGTGTACTTCTTACAAAATATAACCTGCGTGATATGTGGTACAAAATAAATAACCGCGAAGAAAATGTTTGTAACTTTACATCTTCAGAAGCCAGAAAAAACGCTTGGGAAATATTAAAAAATATTCAAAAAGAAGAACCGCCACATGATGAGGTTAAAAAACCCACATTTATGATAGGGGCTAAAAAAACACCGTCTAAAGAAGAAATTGAACGCATAAAACAGGCGGAAACTGCCGATTTTAAATATCGAATGTACAATGAACCAAACTATGCACAATTATTACAATCGGCAGTTCAAAAAGCAAAATACAACCACATGGCACAAGCAAAAAGCCAAAGCGCCGTAAAAAGCAGATAAGTATTAATTTCACAAATATTTATTTAATTGTTACGCTTTTTTTATTAAAGCTTCGGCCAATTTTTCAAACTGATTAACATCACTTTCTTTAACAGCCGATTTTATTGTAACCTGTTCCTCTATAAGATTAATATTTTTTAAACCGCTCATGGCTTCACGCATTTTTTTTGCGGCTATCGGTGCCCAAGAACCATTTTCAATAAAACCTACCGTTCTGTTTTGAAAATTTTTCGATTTTAAGTGGTTTATGAATGTTTCCATGTATGGAAACAAACCGCCATCATAAGTTGGTGATGCCAACACCAGTCTGTCATATCTGAAAGCATCTTCAACGGCTTCGTGTATATCATCACGAGCCAAATCGGCAACACAAACTTTTATGTTGCTCTTCTTCTCAATGGTTTCTTTTAATAATAATGCTGCTTTTTTGGTGTTTCCGTAAATTGAGGTGTATGCAATAAAAACACCTTCATCTTCCGGTCTGTAACTGCTCCATATATCATATTTATTAATATAATATCCCAAATTTTGAGTTAGCATCGGGCCATGTAAAGGATATATCTTTTGAATATCTAAAGTAGCGGCTTTTTTAAGCACTGTTTGTACTTGAGCGCCATATTTTCCTACAATGTTTATATAATAGCGACGCGCCTCACAATCCCAATCATCTTCCACATCTAATGCTCCAAATTTGCCGAAAGCATCTGCCGAGAACAATATTTTTTCTTTTTCTTCATAAACCATCATTACTTCGGGCCAATGCACCATCGGTGTCATAACAAAAGATAATGTATGTTCCCCGAGAGACAGTTTTTGACCTTCCGCAACAACTACTTGGCGTTCTGTCAAATCAAGTTTTTCAAAAAACTGTGGCATCATTGCAAAAGTTTTTACATTCGAGACAACTTTTGCTTTCGGATATTTGTTTAAAAATTTCTCAATACTTCCGGCATGGTCGGGTTCCATGTGTAAAACCACTAAATAGTCCGGCTCTTTTCCGTTTAATGCCGCTTCCAAATTTTCGCACCACTGAGAACATTTGCTCAAATCAACAGTATCCATTACGGCAATTTTTTCATCTAAAATCAGGTATGAATTATATGATATACCATCAGGAACTTCATATTGTCCTTCAAATAAATCTATATCTTTATCATCAACACCAATATAATAAATATTATCCGTAAGCATACTGTTTTTCATATTTTTCTCCTTATAAAGTTTTTGTTATGGTATTTTAGCCACGCTTTTTTTCTTTTCAAGAGTTTTTTTTTGCTTTATAAAGATATTATTATCATTTTATATTTGGGATTAACTATGGAAAAATGGGACTTATACGATAAAAATTTAAACATTGTCGGCGAACATATACGAGGCAATAAAATTTTGGGTAATGTTTATCATTTGGTTGTTCATGTTTGGATAAAAAATTCTAAAGGTCAATTTTTAATATCTCAGCGTAGCGCAAACAGACTTTTTAACCCGCTAATGTGGGAATGTATAGGCGGGTCTGTTCTCAAAGGCGAAAATTCTTTAGCGGGTGCTTTGCGTGAGGTTAAAGAAGAAATAGGGCTTGATTTAAACCCGAATAGCGGAAAAATGATTCATTTTATGGTTAGAGAAAAATTTAATGACATTGTTAATGTTTGGCTTTTTGATTATGACGGAGATGTTAATTTAAATAATGCTACTACCAATGAAGTTAAGCAAACCAAATGGCTTTACCCTAAGGAAATAAAGCATCTTGACAATTCATTACAACTCGTTCCCACTTTGCGATATTTCTTTGATACAGTGTTATAGTTCGAGATAAAAGTGCTGTTTATGAGAATAAAAATATTATGACTCAATTTGTTAAAGACCAGCCAAAAGAGTTTGAGACAATACTTAAATCTGCTTTAGCCGGCGATATAAAAAACAAAGGTCTAGAACGCTAATTTTTTATTTACAAATTTTAACTCCGTAATTTTATAAACAAAAACCCTCCGCAAAACTTTACGGAGGGATTTTATTAGCGTTTCAATATGAGTGCCTCCCAAGCATCAGGTATACATATCAAATCTTTATACACGCCACGGTATATATTCATAGCCACCGGATAACCGTTATGCTTTATCCAACACCATTCAAGTTTTTTGAGTTTAATATCGCCTGCTTTTTCTCGCAACGCCATAATCTCATTCCAATTGTTAGATAAAACATAAGCATCGTTATCATTTAGCATTTTGCCACCGTATCTTTCTACATATCTTAGAAGAACAGGAGGATTAACCAGTTCTTTAATTCGGCTGTGAATAACCAAAGTCGGGCTTATTCTATAACCGATAATTCTTCCGTTTTCAGGTAAATACTCGGTACTTTCAACCAAATTTTCGTAAACATAGCGAGGAACGGTGTAATCATCAACTTTTTCGGGTAGTTTGCCATTCCACAAAGGTTCACCGGAAGGTCCTGCATATATATCCGACGAATAAGACATTTCATCTTGAAATTGTTGTCTGCTTTTCACCACTACATAAACACAAAAACCGAGAAGAGCTACGAAAATGACACTAAGAACAATAAGAATAATAAGAGCAGTCATAATTTTATTTTTTTAAGTTAAACAATAATTTACAGAAAGATATTAAATTGTCTTTTTTATATATTTCTTTTTATTATTT
>JAZRHJ010000063.1:0-3565 GCA_045644695.1 Alphaproteobacteria bacterium
TGAAGGTATATTTGATTATGGAATGAAAAAAGCAGAATTTGATTCTGAATCAAGTAATTATTGTCTAACTAATTCACAAATTTGTGTATATCAAAAAGATTTATCAGACATCTTTTTAGAGGCAGCAAAAAGAAAAGCAGATGAATTGTCATTGTTTGATACTTCTTGTTTTTTACTCTTTAGCAATATATATAATAGTATTATCGTAAAGAAAAGAATTTTAAATATCACTTATAAACAATTAAAAAGGATATAAATATGTCAGAATTAAGAGATAAACTTGTTGGTTTAAAAGAGCACTTGCAAAGTAAAATTTTAGGTCAGGAAGATTTAGTTAAAAAATTGCTCATTACATTGTTGGCGTCAGGACATGCCTTGGTTGAAGGGGCTCCGGGGCTTGCTAAAACAAAAGCAATCAGAACTTTAGCCAACAGTATCAGTGCCGATTATAGCCGAATCCAGTTTACTCCTGATTTATTGCCTTCGGATATTACGGGAAGTGATATTTATTTGTCATCAACAGGTAGTTTTGAATTTAGGCAAGGCCCCGTATTTGCAAACTTAATTTTAGCCGATGAAATAAATCGTGCTCCTGCCAAAGTTCAGTCGGCACTTTTAGAAGCAATGGCTGAAAAACAAGTCAGTGTAGGCGGAAATGTATATCAATTACCCGAGTTATTTATGGTGATGGCAACCCAAAACCCGATTGAGCATGAAGGAACATATAATTTGCCTGAGGCACAACTTGACAGGTTTTTAATGTATATTAAAATTAGTCAACCGGATGCTTTAACTGAGCAAAAAATTTTGAATTTGGTTAGACAAGAAGATTTGTCTTGCAAAGATAATAAAAAATGTGCAGATGAGCATAAATATCAAAAAATGACGATAGAAGAAATTTTATCTGCCGGACAAGAAGCATTACATATTTATACTTCGGAAACGGTGGAAAAATATTTAATTGAATTAATTATGGCAACCCGAAATATTGCCAAGTATGATTCGAATTTGGAACATATGATAAGATACGGAGCAAGTCCGAGAGCAACAATTGCTCTTGATAAATGTTCAAAAATTAATGCTTGGCTTGAGGGTAGAGATTTTGTAACTCCTGAAGATATTAATGCGGTTATTTATGACGTGTTACGACATCGTATCATTTTAAGTTTTGAGGCAATGGCAGAGGGAATTACATCTGATAATATTATTGCCTCAATTTTAAAAGCTGTTTCTTTACCATAATTGGAGTATACCGTGGTTGAATTTAATATGATAAATCAATTGTGGAAAAAAAACAATCGACCGGATTTGTCTGGTTTGGTGCCCGCTTTTAAAGATTTAACCGATATAAAAAAATATGTACCGTATTTGCAAGATTTTAATTTTAAAACATCTTCAAATAAGGCAGGAGATTTTAAGTCCTCATTTAAAGGACGTGGTATAGAGTTTGAAGAAGTTCGCTCGTATACTTTTGGTGATGATGTCAGAGATATTGATTGGCGTGTTACTGCTAGAAAAAACCAGCCTTTTACAAAACTTTATGCTCAAGAAAAAGACCGAGAGGTTTATGCGTGGCTTGATTTATCGGAAAGCATGCGTTTTGGAACCAAAAATGAGTTAAAGTCGGTAACGGCTGCCAAAACAGCCGCTTTGTTGGGGTGGTTTGCTTTAGCGAATCGTGACAGGTTCGGTTTAATTGTTTTTGATGGGAACAAAACACATATTTTTGAACCTAAAAGGGATTATGAAAATTTATTGATTATATTAAAAAAAATTGAACAAATAGCAACGGATACATTGCATCAGGCAAACGAATCGCAAACAAGAATAAAATCTTTACAGTTAGCAGCAAAGAGAATCGGTAAAAAATCGATACTTTTTTTAATTAGCGATTTTAATTTTTTGCATGAAGAAAAAAATTCTGTTATATCGACACTTTCTTTTTCAAATGATGTTTGTGTTATTAATATATATGATAATTTGGAAGATGTTGCCCCACCTAAAGGTGAATATATGGCTCAATATAATGATGTTAAATACCTTTTAATCAATAAAAATAATGAATATGGTAAAATGTATCAAACTTATTTTGCTCATAAAAGACAGATTTTAAAAGATTTTTGCACAAAATTTAATTGTAAATATCGCCAAATAAGAACTGATTTGCCGATATTTAAGCAGTTAAAACCTCTTTAGGCTTATTTCAAAACTTGACATAAATAATTTTAGGTGTTATGCTTTGCCCACAATTATTTTGTAACTTAAACAAAGAAGAGAAAAATATGGTAAAAATGAACGAAAATAATGCCTATAAAAGGGGGCAAGAATTATTAGACAGTGGCATGTATAAGGATGCCGTTGCTCAATTTGATATTGTTTTAAGAGAGCAGCCTGATTCATGGAAGGCTATGAACTCAAAGGGTTTTGCTTTTCAAAAGATGAGTAAGTATACGGAAGCGGTTGAATGCTTTGATAAGGCTTTAGCAATTAATCCTAAGTCTGTTGAAGTGCTCAATAATAAAGGTGTTACTTTAAGTATGCGTGGCTTGTATAAGGAAGCAATTGCTTGCTTTGATACGGCATTTGCAACCGATCAAACATCTTTAGAGGCATTAAACGGAAAAGCAATTGCATTACAACATATGTTCATGTTCAAAGAAGCGTTAGATGTTTTGGAAAAAGCAATGAGTGTTGATAATAAGCATCCTCAAACGCTTTTAAGCATTGCCGTTACTTTGCAAAAATTAAAACAATATGATCGTTCTATTGCTTTTTTCAAAAAAGTTCTTTCATCTGATAAATCTAATGTTAAGGCTTGGAATGGTATCGGTGTTACGTATCAATTAATGGGCGATAATGATTCTGCCTTAAAATGCTTTACTAAGATATTAAATATTGATAGCGGTGAAATTCAGGCATGGATAAGTATTGGTTTTGTGTATCAGAAAATGTTTAAGTTCCAAGATGCCTTAAAATGTTATAAGAAAGCACAAAATTTGGTTAATGGTCGTTACCATCATAAAATGTATGACGGTTTGGCTTCGTGTTTAACCAAATTGTCGGAGTTTGACCAAGCAATAGAAGTTTACAAACAAATTTTCCAACATGAAGAAGGTAAGAAAAAATGGGATGCTCAACGTTCTATTAAGTTTGTAAATAAACTCAAACGTAAGAAAGCAATAGGTACATTACCAGATATTATGGCTTCGGTTGATACAGATATTGATGTAGAAGAATAAAATTAAAAAAACTGTCGCAAATGCGGCAGTTTTTAATTTTTGATGAAGAGGGATATATGCCTGTAAATTTAATTAATGTTAAATCGTTGGATAATTTCTTATTATCATTTTTGCCTTCTGGCAGTTCTTATAAAGAGCCTTCAATTGCATTTGCGAAAAATAATGTTTTAAAGACTAATAATGCTCAACAGGTTGAGGAGAATAAAGAATATATTGCGCAGGCAATGGTTAAGCGTTTTTTCTTACATAATTTAAAATCTTTTTTACTTTCAAATAATCGTCATCAATGTTTTGAAACGGTAAATATGCAACAAGATTTGCCTATG
>JAZRHJ010000064.1:0-1429 GCA_045644695.1 Alphaproteobacteria bacterium
AATTGAAACGAGTGAAGAAAACTTTTATAACAATATGCCAATGCTTTATGAAAAAGTTAACGGTAGAGCAATAATGCGTGGCGTACACTTCTACAATGAAAACAAACGTGTAGAAAAGGCCTATGAAGCACTAAAAAATAACAACTATGCCGACTTTTTAGATGCAGTTAAAGAATCTGGTATAAGTTCTTTCACGTTTTTACAAAATTGCTACGTACCTGCTGATAAAAATCAAGAAATACCTACTGCTTTGGCTGTTTCTTCTAAATATTTGTGCGGTGGTGTAAATAGGGTACACGGTGGTGGATTTGCTGGTACGATATTAAACGTTGTTAAAAATGATAACGTAGAATATTTTGTTAATGAAATGAAAAAGATTTAGGGGGATAAAAAAGTTATGCCTTTAAAAGTCCGATCAGTTGGCACGATTGTTTTATAGGAGATGGGTAAAATGAGTATAAATTTTGTAAAATCTGTTGTTTCTAATGGTATTGAAGTAAAAGAATATTTATTAGAAAACAAAAATGGCATGAAAGTCGAAATCATCAGTTATGGAGCTAGGATTCACTCTATCATTATGCCTGACATAAACGGCAAAATTGTTGACGTTGCAGCGGGTATGAAAGATATTGATGGATATTTTAACGACACTACGTTTTTAGGTACGGTTGTTGGTAGAACTGCTAACAGAATTGGTGGTTCAACGTTTAAAATGAACGGCAAAACTTACAACTTAAATCCTAATGAAAAGGGTAATCATTTACACGGTGGCTTAAAAGGTTTTGATAAACAAAACTTTGAATGTGAAATTGTAAACGATGAAGGCAAAGAAAAATTAAAACTTACCTACTTTTCAAAAGAAGGTGAAGAAAATTATCCGGGCAATTTAACCTTAAACGTTTATTATTCTTTGGGTGATGATAATTCATTAAATCTAGAATATGATGCAATTTCAGATGCTGATACTATGGCATCATTTACAAACCACTGTTATTTCAATTTATCAGGTGATTTTGTAGAAGATTGTCTAAATCATGAAGTAATGATAAATGCTGATAGCGTTACTGATATTAATGAAGAGCTTATCCCAACAGGTAAAATTATAAACGTACTTGGTACAGAATTAGATTTTACTTCTCCAAAACTTGTTGGTAGGGATATTGATGCTGATAACGATTTGTTGAAAATCGGTGGTGGATATGATTTTAACTACATAATCAACGATAATCAAAAGGAAATTGCGACCGTTTTTTCTAGCAAATCAGGAATTGAAATGAAAGTTTATACTGATATGCCATGTGTTCAACTTTATACCGGTAATTTTATAAATAAAGTTGACGGCAAATTTTTCTATGATAAACGTTCTGCGCTTTGTTTAGAAACACAAAAATATCCTAATGCATGTAATATAGAATCTTTCCCATCAATG
>JAZRHJ010000065.1:0-6970 GCA_045644695.1 Alphaproteobacteria bacterium
GATTTATACACTTTTTTAACCATCTGTTAATAAATTTGTTAATAAAATATTAACTGGTGTTTTTTCAATTAATTACTAGAATTAACTATCTGTTAATAACTTTTATAATTAATATAATTCACACATGTTGATAAAAGTTATCAATATGTTAATAAGTGTTT
This sequence comes from Alphaproteobacteria bacterium, assembly GCA_045644695.1. Lineage (GTDB taxonomy): Bacteria > Pseudomonadota > Alphaproteobacteria > RF32 > CAG-239 > JAFTYO01. The sequence goes on from JAZRHJ010000065.1 coordinate 162, forward strand.
TGAAATGTTTTTAATTATGATTACAAATTTGTATATTAATTTATAAAATAAAAAGATATACACAGTTTTACCTGTTTTTGTGTATAACTAATATAACATATTGTTTTGAAAGTATAAAATGAGATTAGTTGGTATTACCGGTTCAATTGGGTGTGGAAAAACAACTATTGCCGGTCTTATAAAAGATATGGGGTTTGCCGTTTATGATGCTGATATATGGTGCAGAAAACTATATTATCAAAAAGATTTTTTAGAAAAAATTAAAAATCATTTTCCCGATGCTTTTGATAATGATAAATTTAATAAACGAAAATTAAGAAATTTGGTATTTGATAATAATAAACAGTTAAAAAAATTAGAGTCTTTAATACATCCATTCTTAAAAAAGAAACTTTTTTCATTGATAAGAGACAATGCAAAAACCAATAATTTGATATTTATTGAGGTGGCTTTATTGTATGAAATGGGGTGGGATAAATATTGTTCCATTGTTATGGTAGCAGATGTAGAATATGAAATACAAAAAGAAAGAGTTATGAAAAGGGATAACATATCAGAACAAGATTTTGAAAAAATCATTGGTGTTCAGTTAAATAATAATTATAAAAAAATATTGTCTGATTATGTTGTGAATACCAACAAAACAATAGGAAAGTTAAAGGTTGAACTTATTAATCTTATAGAAGGGTTGTAAAAAATGGTAAGGGAAATTGTTTTTGATACAGAAACAACTGGTTTTAAGTATGATTCCGGTGATAGGTTGGTTGAAATTGGTGCTGTTGAATTAATTAATCATGTACCGACAGGAAAATTTTATCATCAATATATAAACCCTGAACGTGAAGTTCCTGAAGAAGCGTTTAAAGTTCATGGCCTTTCTTATGATTATTTGAAGGATTTTCCCAAATTTTCTGAAGTTGCACAAGATTTTTTAGATTTTGTCGGTGATGATGGTATTTTGGTGGCGCATAATGCATCTTTCGATATTAATTTTATAAATTATGAACTAAAGCATAAAGGTTTTCAAACTTTTACTTGGGATAGGGTTGTTGATACTTTGGAAATAGCAAGAGCAAAATTCCCCGGTAGTAGATCCAATAGTTTAGATGCTTTATGTAAAAGGTTTAATATTGATAATTCTGCCAGAACAAAACACGGAGCATTACTCGATTCTGAATTATTGGCAGAAGTATATCTTGAATTATTGGGAGGTGCTGAACCATCAATGATGTTGTCTGATAATTCAAAAGATGAAAAGTCGGTCGCTGATATTTGTGTTAATAGAATATATCGAGAACCTCGTAATTTTGTGTTAACAGAACAAGAAGAAAAAGCACATACTGAGTTTATTACAAGTAAAATAAAAGATGCTGTTTGGTTAAAATAATTTTATTAGCAGTTCTTTTATACCTATCATATTGTTGTAGATATATTTAACTCCCATATTTTTAACAATTTCAAGTTTATCTTGATTATTGTTATCTATAAAGGCAATGGTTGTCATATTTGCTTTTATAGATGCTGTAAGTCCGGCTATTGAATCTTCAATTACAACACATTCATCAGGTAAAACATTATTGCGTGCTGCTGCAAGTAAAAATAAATCGGGTTCAGGTTTTCCTTTTTCCACCATATCTGCGGTAAAAACTTGGTGAGATGGAAAATATTTTGATATATTAACTACATCAATTTTTAATTTTGTTTTTTCTTTGGTACCACCGGTTGCTATACATTGTTTTATATTTAAATTAAAAATATCTTCAATATATTCCGTTAATTTGAAACCTTGAATTTTCATAGTTTCCATATCTAACTCAATGGCTTTTTTCCAAAAATTTTCATCAGTAAAAATATTGTGAGATGCTAAAGATTTATATTTTGTAACATCACTCATACCTTTCATGTATAGTTCTGTTGTTTTCCAATCTAAATCTATATTGTAAAATTGCTTTAGAAGATATTGCCTATTTTTTAACCAAAGTTTTTCTGTATCGGCTATAACTCCGTCAAAATCCCAAATTAAAAGTTTTTTCTTCATTTTTTACCTATAAAAAAACGAGTCCGTAAAATGAGCGTACAATGCTATGTTTTCAATTTTATGATACAAATGTTAACAATGTGTAAAAAACCTCTGTACGAGCCTTAAAAACAAAATTTTAGAAAAATATTAATAAGTTGATGTTAAAAATAATATATAGAGAGGTTAGTATGGAACAAAAAACAATATATGCTTTATCTACTGTTTATGGAAAATCCGGAGTTGCTGTTATACGGGTATCTGGAACAAAGGCAGTCGATGTTTTTAAATATATGACAAATATTGATACAGTGTATTTAAAGTCTAGGTATGTTTATTATACAGATTTAAAAAATATAGATAAAACACAAACTTTAGATAAAGCGCTTATTATATATTTTAAGGCACCTTATTCTTTTACCGGTGAAGATATAGTTGAAATTCATACTCATGGTTCAAAAGCTGTTTTATCATCGGTGTTAGATACTTTATCTTTGATACCTGATTTCAGATTAGCTGAGCCAGGAGAATATTCTAAAAGGGCTTTTTATAATAATAAAATGGATTTAACTGAAGCTGAAGGTTTGGCGGATTTGATTGATGCTGAAACATCAGAACAGCAAAAATATGCTATAAGACAAATGGAAGGTAGTTTGAAAAACTTGTATGAAGGATGGCGAGAAGATTTATTGAAAGTATATGCTTATATAGAAGCGTATATAGATTTTCCTGATGAAGAATTACCAGAATCAATAAAAGAGTCTATAAAGAACAGTGTATTTAAATTAATTAAAGAAATAGATGAACATTTAAGCAATTCAAAAAATTCCGAAAGGTTACGAGATGGTTTTAGAGTTGTAATTGCCGGACCTGCAAATGCTGGGAAATCAAGCTTAATAAATGCAATAGTAAAAAGAAATGCTGTAATTGTTTCTGATATTGCTGGCACTACTCGAGATGCTATAGATTTGAATTTGGATATTAATGGTTTTCCTGTTATTATTACAGATACTGCCGGTATTAGAAAAACAGAAGATGTTATAGAAAAACAAGGTGTTGAAATAGCATTTGAAAAAATTAAACAGGCAGATTTGGTTTTGGCACTGTTTGATGCAATTAAAGATGATATTACAATATTTAACGATATTAAAAAAGAATCTGAAATCAATATGTTATACATAGCAAACAAAAGTGATAATTTAACATTTGAACAGTGTTCTTATTTTGAAAGTATGGGATGTTTATTGATATCTGCAAAGTTTAATAAAGGTGTTGATGAACTGTTAAACAAAATTAATGATGAAATTTCTAAATCGTTTAGTTCAGGTTCGGGTGCATTAATAACCCGAAAGCGATATAGAGAGGCTTTGCTTGAATGTTTGGATAATTTAAATAATTTCAATTTAGATAAAGAGATAGAATTATCGGCCGAAGATATACGCTTGGCATCTCGTGCTTTGGGTAAAATTACCGGAAGATATGAAATTAATGAAATACTGGATAAAATTTTTGGTTCATTTTGTATAGGTAAATAATAAATTACTTGCATTGTTTTAACGAATGCGTATTATAAACTCAAAATTTATTGAGAGGTTTTTTTATGAAAAATGCGTTTGATGTAATAGTTGTAGGTGGTGGTCACGCCGGATGTGAAGCGGCGGCGGCAGCAGCCCGAGTTGGAGCAAGAACCGCTTTAATTACACATAAAATATCGACAATTGGTGAAATGTCGTGTAATCCGGCAATAGGTGGTTTGGGTAAAGGGCATTTGGTTAGAGAAATTGATGCTTTAGATGGCTTAATGGGAAGGGTAATTGATAAAGCCGGAATTCAATTTAGAATGTTAAATTCATCAAAGGGGCCGGCGGTTCGTGGTCCCAGAGCACAAGCCGACAGAAGTTTATATAAAAAATATATGCTTGAATATTTAAATAAACAAGAAAATCTTGATATAATAGAAGCGTCAATAGAAGGTCTGATTGTAGAGGAAGAAAACGTCATTAAAGGTGTTATAACATCTGATGGTATAAAGGTTTTTAGTTCTGCGGTCATTATTACATCAGGTACATTTTTAAATGGTGTTATGTTTATAGGTTTTGAAACATCTGTCGGTGGCAGAGTAGGTGATGTTAGTTGTGTAGGTATAACACCGTATTTAAAAAGTTTGGGTTTGCGAGTTGGTCGGTTAAAAACCGGTACTCCGGCTCGATTAAATGGAAAAACAATAGATTGGAGTGTGTTGGAAGAGCAATCCGGTGATGAAAATCCGCAACCTTTTTCGTATATGAATGAAAAAATTGATAATAAGCAAATTAAATGCTATATAACACACACAAATGAAGAAACGCATAAAATAATTAGAGATAATTTTTCAAAATGTGCACTTTTTTCCGGATTAATTAAGGGTGTAGGGCCAAGATATTGCCCAAGTATTGAAGATAAGTTGGTAAAATTTGCTGATAGAACATCACATCAAATTTTTTTGGAGCCGGAAGGTTTAGATACTGATGTTGTTTATCCTAACGGTATATCTACATCATTACCTGAAGATGTACAAAGTATGTTTATACACACAATGAAGGGGTTGGAGAATGTAGAGATACTTAAACCTGCATATGCAATTGAGTATGATTATGTTGATCCTCAAGAACTTAATCATTGTTTGGAAGTAAAAAAAGCAAAAGGTTTATATTTAGCCGGTCAAATTAACGGAACAACAGGTTATGAAGAAGCGGGGGCGCAGGGTTTGGTTGCGGGTGTAAATGCTGCTTTAAAAGCGCTTGGTAAAAACAGAGAGTTTTTAATTGACAGAAGCCAAGCATATATTGGTGTTATGATAGATGATTTGATAACTAAAGGTGTAGATGAGCCGTACAGAATGTTTACATCTCGTTCCGAATATCGCTTATATTTACGTTCTGATAATGCTGATATAAGGTTAACTGAATTAGGGTATGATATAGGTTGTGTGTCGACAGAAAGATATAATGCATATTTAGAAAAGAAAAAACAAATTGAAGATTGTAGGGAAATGGCCTTAAGTTTAAAAACAGATTATGCAACATTAGATAAATATGGTCTTGCTGTTAATCACGACGGTTCAAAAAGAACTGTGTATAATTTAATGGCGTATAATGATGTTTCACGTGAAACAATTTATGAAATATTCCCTCAAATCAAAAGTTTTAATGAAAAGGTTTATGAACAAATTGAAATTGAATCGAGGTATTCTGGGTATATAAAAAGACAATTATCGGATATTGAGTTGTTTAAGAAAGATGAAAATTTAGTAATAAAAGAAGATGTGGATTATACAAAAATAGGTGGTTTATCAAGAGAGATGGTTTATAAGTTGAGTAATGTTATGCCTAAAACCATAGGTGAAGCATCTCGTATACCTGGTGTAACTCCTGCTGCAATAACTGCATTATTAGGATATTTAAAGAAGTAAGTTGATGCAAAAATTCAGTTATCATACGCATACAAATTTTTCTGACGGAAGAAACAGTTTGGAAGAGATGTTAGAACGGGCTGTTGAGTTGGGTTGGCATGAAATAGGAATTTCTGACCATATGATTATTCATAAAAATATAAAAAAAACTCCAGGATATGATCTTTTAATAGAAAGAGATTCTAAACATGTTTATAAAGATAGTTTTAAAAATTCTTTAGATTGTTTTAGAAAACATTCTGATTATGTTAGAAAAGTGGCAAAAAGTTTTCCTATAAAAGTTTTTATCGGATACGAGGTAGATTATTTTACTTATGATGGATGGGAAGATGAGTTTAAAGAATTTATAAAACAAATTGACCATGATTATTTACTAAACGGAAATCATTTTTTTATTGATGAAAAATCTGATAGTGTGATAGATATTTACAGATACGATTTGTTGAACTTGGGTGAGGGTTATGATAGTTTTGAAAACTATTTGAAAAAACATTACGAAACTATTAAAAAATCTGTTGAATCCGGTCTTTTTGATATATTAGCACACATTGATTATGCGAGAAGAACATTAAATCATAAGTTTTTTCCCTGTGTAAAAGAGCGCTTAGAAATAGTTAAAAGTCTGAAAAAATCGAAAATGGCTGTTGAAGTTAGTACAAAAGGATTGAGAAAAGTAGATAGTTTTTATCCTGAAGATTTTATAATAAAAGAATTAATAAATAGTAATATACCTATTGTTGTACATGATGATGCTCATAAAGTATCTGAATTAGGATATGAGTTTGAAAAAGCAGAAGCAAAATTGAAAGAGTTAAATTGTTTAAACAGATTTAGTTTAAAATAATGTTTATAACTTTGTTTTTAAGTTTATCATAATAAGTTGATGTTATATAAAAACCATATGGAAAATTTTATCGAAAAATATAATGTTTCACGTGAAACATATTTAATGTTAGAGCGCTATGTCACATTGTTATGTGAATGGCAAAAAAAGTTTAATTTGGTAAGTAAAAATTCGTTAGAATTTGTTTGGGATAGGCATATTGCAGATTCTGCACAATTGTTTGAATATATTTCTGATGATATAAAAAATATTTACGATTTTGGTAGTGGAGCAGGTTTTCCGGCACTTGTGTTGGCTATAATAGCAAAGGAAAAAAGACCAGATATAAGGTTTAAGTTAATTGAAAGTATATCGAAAAAAACAGTGTATTTAAATGCTGTTAAAGAATCTTTATGTTTGGAAAATGTTGAAATTATTAAAATAGAAGGTTCAGTTGAATTAGGTCCAGTTATAGGAATGACAGATGCTATAATCGATTTAGTAGAAACAGGTTCTAC
>JAZRHJ010000066.1:0-8588 GCA_045644695.1 Alphaproteobacteria bacterium
TGTTTTTGAAATTTTTATGCCGTACATCGTGCATATACTTGCTCCAGGATTTATTGAAGATGCCGGAAAAATAGAATTGGCTACCACATTATGCAAAATAACATTTCCGTTTTTGCTTTTGGTTTCAATTGTTTCTTTTCAGGCCGGAATTTTAAATTCGTTTGAAAGATTCGCAGCGCCGGCATCGGCTCCGATTATATTAAATTTAACCATGATATTATCTGCTTTTATATTTGTTCCTTTTACACCCACACCGGCACATGGTTTTGCAATTGGCATAACCGTTGCCGGCTTTTTGGAAATTTTATGGTTGCAATTTTTCTTAAGCAAACAAAATGTCAATTTAAAGCCTTATTATAAAATTGGCAAAATATTAAAAGATAATGAAATAAAAATATTGTTTAAACGTATTGCTCCGGGAGTTGTGGGGTCGGGAATATATCAAATTAATATGGTTGTTGATACAATATTGGTTTCAATGGTCGGAACGGGCGCAATATCCTGGTTATATTATGCAAATCGCTTACAACAGTTGCCGTTGGGCGTTGTCGGCGCGGCAATAAGTGTGGCACTATTGCCGATATTATCAAAACAATTAAAATCTAGTAGCGCAGAAAGTAAAACTACACAAGATAAGGCAGTGGAATATGCGGCGCTATTGTCATTTCCTGCTGCAATATTAATGATGGTTTTGGCATATCCTGTAATAAATATATTATTTGAACACGGACATTTTACATCACAAGATACACAAATGACAACATATGCCTTAATAGCCTATTCGATAGGGTTGCCGTGTTATGTTTTGGTTAAAGCCTTAATGCCCAATTTTTTTGCAAGAGGAGATACTCTTACACCGGTAAAATTCAGTGCTGTTGTGTTTATCGCTCATTTAATATTTTCGCTAATATTAATGCAGTTTTTTGGCCATGTCGGAATCGCAATTGCTACAACTCTTTCTGCTTTTGTGTCTGTCGCTCAATATGTTTACGGATTGCATAAAAGAAATTATTGGCACTTTTCAAAAGCATTACTCCGTAAAATAGTAAAAATATTTATTGCATCAATTGTAATGGGATTTGTCGTTTTTGCAATAAATTGTGTTATAAATTTATATTTAGGCAACTGGTTATCGTTTAACATTTTGATAAAGTTGTTTATATTGGGCTTGATAGGCATTTTCGGACTTGCAACTTTTTTGTTTTTGGTTACAATAATGAAAGTTATTAATGTTTCACAATTATTAAACCTTCTTAAAAAGAAGAGAGGAAAAGATGCCAAACAAGCAATTATGGATAAAAGTTAAAGACATATTGTTAAAAATTATAAAGTTAGTGAGTAAAGTAAATCCTTTTACCAAAGACAGGATAATGCTTTGCTTTCAATATATTAAACGCTCATGGAAATCAATCGCTATTGTTTTACCTTTGATATTGTTTGCTTATTATAGCATAGGAGGGTATGTTACAAATAGTATTAATAAAGATACATCAGTGCAAATTAATTTGCCTTCTGAAGGTTTGGCAGTGATAAAAGCCGGAGCCGATTTAATTAAAAATGAAGTAGATGACAATATGTGGACACCGAATTTGCCGTTTATTTTCCCAGGATATATACTTGATAATATGCCGGCATATCAAACAGGTGTTTTAGAGGCAGTAAAATATTCGGTTAAAGCATTTAATGATACACATGTTTCAGCAGAACTTTCTAACGCGTATGAACTGTTGAAATATCCTCCGAATGTATGGATATTATCAAAAGAAAAAGATTTATCATTAGCACCTTCATCAGGCGCACAATATCGCAAGGCAAGAAAAGAATTGCTCAAATTTAACGAAAGTTATGAATTTGCAGCGGCAGATAATATAAAATTGCAAACAAAACTGGTAAAAACAATAGAAAAACATTTAAAGAAAGTTTCTGAAAATTTGGCTAATCAGGTTTTAGAGTTTAGTTCAGATTGGGTAGATTTTAATGCTGACAGCACTTTTTATAATGCACAAGGTTGCATATATGGTAACTATATTTTGCTAAAATCTATGATGGTAGATTTTAAATCAAACATAGTTAATGAAAAGCAATATGATAAATATACGTCGATGTTAAAGACGTTGGAAGATGCTTTGGCACTTAATCCGTTAATAATTAGGAACGGGGAAGAAGAAAGTGTTATGAGTGCAAATCATCTGGCAACGTTAAACTACTATGTAACCAAATCGTTATATCAATTAAGTAATATGCAATAAAATATATAAGAGAAAAAATAATGATTATAAAAATAGAAAATACAGATGATAAAAATGTACAAAATTTTTATCCGGAAGAGAAAATAAAAATTAGTAATGTGTCAGAATTTGCCGATGCAAAAACTTTAAGAAAATCGCCTTTGGCCGAAGCTATTTTTGATATTGGTGAAATAGAAAGTGTATTAATTGCTTCGGATATGATATCGGTAAAAAAACAAGAAAATGCGTCTTGGGAAGATATAAGCCCGCAAGTAATGGCCGAAATACTAGATTTTATGGCAACCGGTGCGCATGTAATTGTCACAAATTCGGAAAATGAGGAATGTGACATAATAAAAAAAATAACAACCCTTATAGATGCTCGTATCAGACCGGCACTCCACAAAGATGGAGGAGATATTGAGGTGAAATGTTTTGAAGATGCTGTTTTATATGTCGAATTAACCGGTAAATGTTCGGGATGTCCGTATGCTATGAGAACATTAAAAGAAGGTGTTGAAAAAATATTAACGGCATATATTCCGCAAATTAAAGAAGTTAAACCATTTAAAGAGAAAAAAATATGATAAGAAAAATCATAAATATCATACTACTATGTTTAAATATCGTTTTTTATATTACGCAAGCGGATGCTTTTGATAAAAATAAAATATCAATCGAAAAAAATAATATATATTTAAAAGATACAAGTGTAGCAGATGTGCAAGAATTGTATGACTTTTTTGATTTTCCGAATTATTTGGATTATATCGAAACCGTTTATCCCAGAATTTTTATAAAACATCTTCCTAAAGATTATGCAAGTATAGAAAATCAGACATACAGAAATGAATTTTTTATAAAAATGCTAATGCCTATAATATTAAAAGTAAATCATGAATTTGATGAAGAAAGAAAAAATTTAGAAGCTATACAAGATGCATTTTATCAAGAGAAAGATTTTCATGAACTTGACTGCTATTACATTGATAAATTGGCAAAAAAATATGAAATAGCCACACCTTACAAAGATACGAGAAAGTATATTGCTCTGCTAGAAGATTTGATATCTCGTGTCGATTCTGTTCCTCCGTCAATTTTGTTAGCCACTGCTGCCATATATACCGATTGGGGTACATCAAGAATTGCCATTGAAGCAAATAATTTATATAAAGCACAGAATTGGTATACAGATGATGGTTTAAGACCTTTAAGCGATGATACCGATTATACATACAAGATTTACGATTCGTTAGAAGACAGTATTCGCGATTATATATTAAAAATAAACAAAAGTGTCGATTATAGATCATTTTGGCACACCAGAACGTCATTAAGAGAAAAGCAAGAAAGATATAACGAAGCGGTTTATGGTAAAAGATTGGTTTGGTCATTTATTTTGGAAAATAATTTAAAAAATTATATCGGACTTTTAGATTATACGTTAACATATTACAGAATGGAACTTCTCGATCAGTCAGAATTAGAGGTAGAAGATGACACTAAAAATTAAGCCCATATTGTGCCGTAAAGGTACAATGGATAATTATGCTTATATATTAACCGATGCTTCAACAGGTGTATCGGCAATTGTAGATGCTTCGGAAACGGAGCCAATAATGTTATATTGTCAAGAAAATAATATTATACCTCAATTTATATTTACAACACATCATCATTTTGACCATGTAGGCGGTAATGACGCACTTAAAGAAAAATTTAACTTAAAAATAGTGGCTCGGAAAATTGAAGCACATTCAATTAATAATGTGGATATAACAGTATCTGATGGCGATGAAGTTTTGCTTGGAAACAGTAAGATTACGGCAATTTCGGCGCCCGGACATACAATGGGACACGTTTTGTGGTATTGTGAAGATGACAAAGTTTTATTTACGGGCGATGTGTTGTTTAATTTATGTATAGGGGGATTGTTTGAAGGAACACCGCAAGATATGTATAATTCGCTTTATAAGATAAAAAAACTTCCAGATGATGTTATTTTTTATCCCGGACATGAGTATACAAAACACTGTTTACATAATATTTTACAAAATGATAAAACGGCAGAATATGTGCAAATTGCAACTGATAGAATAAAAAAACAAATTCCTGTTGCCCCAGTATCATTAGAGATGGAAAAAAGTTGTAATCCATACTTAAATATAAATAGTTTGAAAGATTTTTCACTTTTATTTTAAGGAGAAAATAATGTATTTTAGCCTCAATAAAAAAATATTTTATACCATTTTTGTACTAATGATTTTTATGGCAACATTGTTTTTTGCCTTATTTATAGGGGTTTTTGCAAAAAAATATACCGAAGACCAAAATTCAATTTTTAATCGAAATAAATATGTAATTGAATTATTATACGAAAACATACATTTGCGTCGAGCCTTAAATCAGGCAAATGTTAAAATATCAAATGAAGAAATTTTATCAGAAACCATTAATGATAAACAAGAAGAATTATCAAGAGAACAAAATCTTAATTTAGAATTGGAAAAAAATTATAATGAGAAAGCGGCAGCTTTTATCGAAGGTGGTAAAATTATAGTCGTGAGTTTTTTGTTATCGTTGATTTCCATTATAATATTAGGTTTCTTATTAAAAAAATGGGTTGTTATTCCAATTAAAAAATTAACCGATTTAAGTGCGATGGTAGCTAATGGCAATTTTTTGAAAAGAATTTTTCCCGATGAAAAGCAAGTGTTTTTCGATGAGTTTGATACATTGGCTAAAACCTTTAACAGTATGATAGACAACATTGAAAATAATATTGATGAAATTAAAAATAAAGAGCGTTTTTTACAACTCTTGATAGATGGAATTCCTGACGGAATAAGAGTAATAGATAAAAATTATAACATAATTTTGGCCAACAGAGCATACATTAAACAAATGGGAGATATGGCATTTGACGGTAAGGGAAAATGCTATTATGCTTATCACTATGATGTTCCTTGTCCGAGAGGAATTTTTCGTTGTCCATTAAATGAAATACAAGTTTCAAAGTTTAAGCGCATTAATATTATTCAAAATGTGAACGGAAAACCTTTGTCAATTAATGCAGCACCGCTCATTTTAGATGATGATAAAAATAGTTTTTATATTATTGAGTCAATTCGTGATTTGAGTGATGATGTAAAATTTTCTCATGAACAAAAAATTGCCTCATTAGGTTTTTTAGCAACATCAGTTGCACACGAAATGAAAAACAATTTAGGTTCAATTCGCATGATACTTGAAGGAATGATTGATACATATTATAAAGATATTCCCGATGACAATATTCAGAAAAAATATTTAACTATGATTTATAATCAAATTGTCGAAAGTGTAAATATACCTGAAAGATTGTTAAGATTATCAAGAAATAGCGGTGAAGATAAAGAAATATTTAACATCAACAACGGAACGCAAGAAGTTTTATCATTGCTCGACTATGAGGCAAAAAGAAACGGAGTCGTTGTTGAAAATATTATAAACGATAATGAATGCTATATTGTCGGTTCAGAGGCAGACTTTAAGATGATTATACTTAATTTGGCTCAAAATGCTATAAAAGCAATGCCTTCGGGAGGTGAATTAAAAGTTTTTACCTCAAAAAATAAAAATAATATAATTATAGAGGTAAAAGATAACGGTACCGGTATTGAAAAAGAAAAATTGGCTCATATTTTCGAACCTTTCTATTCTGACGGAAAGAGTAATCGTCATCATGGTACGGGGCTTGGTTTGGCAATTGTAAAATCTTTGGTCGAAAAATTTAACGGAAGCATATCGGTTAAGAGCCGAGTTAATAAAGGAACATCATTTATAATAAAATTTCCTAAAATTAAAAGAAATAATTTGCAAAATTAAAAAATTAAGTTTATACAATTTAACAAATTAAATAAATTTTCAAAAGGATTTTTTATGAGTAAAGAAGAATTGTTAGAATTAACGGGCGAAGTGATAGAAAAATTGCCAAATGCTATGTTTAGAGTGAAACTTGAAAATGGTGTTGAAATTTTAGCACATACAGCCGGAAAAATGCGCAAATTCAGAATTAGAGTTATGGTTGGTGATAAGGTAGATATTGAAATGACACCTTATGATTTAACCAAAGGTCGCATTACATTTCGCCATAAAGATTAAAACTAAAAAACCTCCGATCGCTTCGGAGGTTTTTAATTATGCCGGAAAATATTTTTTTATAAAAGTTAATTGCAAGGCAATAACGGTAAGGAAAAACATATAAATATTCATGTTCAAATTGATAAAAGTAAGTAATAACGATAAAAAAAGTGTTGCGGTTAAACAAATTGCACTTAAACGCATTTTTTGTGAAAAATGCATATCTTTATTTGAAATTTTTACTAATATATCAGAGCAGAATGCGTAAAACAGTGTTAAAATAAAGTACATAAAACAAGATGAAAAAATAAAAAGTATTGCATAAAAGATAGTCAGCCATTTAACATTTGCCCTAAGGGTTTGGGTATAATCTTTTTTCAAAATTGTTAAATTGCCTTTTAGTTTTATTGCTTCTATTTGTCCATATTCATTATTTATAATATAAAAGTGAGAACGAGTTAAATAAATACCCGATTTAAGTTTGGCAGTATCTAATGTATCTACGTTTGTTTTAACATTAAAATTAAACTCGGGGATAATTTCATCAGAGTAAAGAGGAAAAGCTTCATTTATATCATAAGGTGAGACAACTGTGCCATTGTCAATTTCAAGAGGTAAAATTTCATCGGCAATTGTTTGTATATACGGTATAGCATCAATTACGTATTTTCGCACAACCATAGAATGATATGCACTAAAAATAACACTTGCAAAAAGTATTACGATAAAGCCGATACCTCTGCCGTTATTTATATAATTTGCAATTTTTTTCATAATACTAAATTCTCCTTTGTAAACTTTACATTATAAATATATATACATAAAAATTTTTAAATCGTAAACCATAAAAACAGACTCGTAAAATTTATAGTTGGCTTAAACGCAAAAAAAAGCAAAGATATTGCTAAAGAGCCGTTAAATACAGTGGTTAAAAGCCAAAAAAAATAAAAAAAAGCATAAAATGTGTAAAAAAGTGAGTTTTTTATTTGACTTCAAGCAAAAAAGCCGTTTCAATTTAGGTGTGTAAGGCAATTATAGCCTCACAATTGGTTATTAACTTAATTTAGTGGGAGTCTCACCGTGAATAAAAATGAACTCATTTCTAGCGTAGCTAGCGAAACAGGTCTTACAAAAACAGATTCAGCTAAGGCTGTTGATGCATTTGTAGCTGCAGTAACAAAAGCTTTGAAAAAAGGCGACGAAGTTCGTCTTGTTGGTTTCGGTACTTTCTCAGTAGCTAAACGTGCTGCTACTACCGGCCGCAACCCACGCACAGGTGCAGAAATTAAAATTGCTGCTCGTAAACAAGCTAAATTCAAAGCTGGTAAAGCTCTTCAAGAAGCTGTAAACTAATTTTACGGTTTTTTTATTATAATAAGGCGGGAGTTATTCTCTCGCCTTATTTTATTGCAAGAAATGTTCTTTTTTAATAAAAAACGCTTGATTTTGAAAATAAATAATGCTAAAATTTTACTATATATTGGATTATGCGTTGAATAATGTTATTAAGATAGGCGTAAAGTTAGGAACCTTTATTTAAAGGAGTTAAGAGATGTTAAAAAAGAAACATGTATTAGGTAGTGTGTTAAGTGTTGTTTTGGCTTGTCCTGCTTATGCCGAATTAAATTGTGAAACACAACCTTCTTGTAAAGAACTCGGTTATCGTAATACCGAAACATCTTGTGAAAACGGCAAGTTTATATACTGTCCTTTTGATAAATCTTATAAGAGATGCTTGCCGATAGGTTCTTCCGAAACTAATCTTACATGTACCGAAATGGGCTTTACTTTAGATGATAAGTCTGATTGGTGCGTGGGTGAACTTGTTCGTTGCCAATATGATGCAAAATATACTCTGTGTGCTTCCGGTATTGATTGTAAAAATGCCGGTTTTACTGTATTTGATAAATCAGACTGGTGTAAAGAAATTATTGAATGTCCGTATGACGCATCTTTAACATTGTGCGCATCAATCGGAACAGGTTGTGCATATAACTCGGTAGAAGCTTGCCAGAACTATTATACAAAATCTGTTTGCACGGCCAATGCTGAAGGTTGCTTTGAGCCGACATCTTGTCAAACATCGTATGAAAACGCAGATACCTGCGGAGGTGTCTTAAAAGGAGCTGACGCCAACGGTTGCGGAACTTGTAACGATGCGCATGAAACCTGTCAAGCCGCAGGATATGAAACAGACGATAATTCAGCTTTATATTGCGAAGTATCTGATACAATTTA
>JAZRHJ010000067.1:0-3942 GCA_045644695.1 Alphaproteobacteria bacterium
AAGAAGGCAATTTAATTAAGCGCGCATTAAGAGATATGTTTACAAAAGATATATCTGAAGTAATTGTTGACGGTAATGAAGCATTTAAGACTGCTCGCGATTTTGTAAAAATATTATCACCGACCAGTTTGAAAAAAATTAAAACTCGTAAAAATGGTGAAATTCCCGTATTCCAAAGATTTCAAGTTGAAGCCCAACTTGATAAATTGCATAATCCGATTGTTCAATTAGAATCCGGCGGATATTTAGTTATTAATCCGACAGAAGCACTGGTTTCCATTGATGTTAACTCCGGCCGCGCGACTAAAGAAAAAGACATTGAAGAAACTGCATTAAAGACTAATTTGGAAGCAGCCGACGAAATTGCTCGCCAACTGAAGATGCGTGACTTAGCCGGACTGATTGTTATAGACTTTATTGATATGGATGAGCCTAAAAACAATCAAGCGGTTGAAAAACGCATGAAAGAAGCCTTAAAAAACGACAGAGCACGTATTCAGGTTGCAAAAATGAGTTGTTTCGGCTTGCTTGAAATTTCTCGTCAACGTATGCACTCTTCTTTCATGGAAAGCAATTATCAGCCCTGCCCGTATTGTCACGGTCAAGGTGTTATTCGTACAACCGAATCCGGAGCCATGTTAATTTTACGTGCCATTGAAGAAGAAGGTACAAAAAACAGGTCTTCAAAAATAACAGTATTTGTGCCTACGGACACCGCTGTATATTTACTTAATCAAAAGCGCCAACAACTGTGCGATTTAGAAAGCAAATATAAATTTAAGGTTATAGTATCGGCAGATAGTGATATTAAGACCATATCCGATTACAAAATTGAACGTATTAAGGCTGTAAAAGTTGATGAATCTGATAATGATGAAGTTGTAGCTAGCACCTATTCTCATCATGATGATTTTTATGCAAATAACGAAGCATCTTTTGATGATGAAGATGATGATGAAGATACTGATACAGTTCAAAATGAGAATGAGCACTATTCGCGTCGTTTTAGAGGTCGCCGTTCACATTATGACAGAAGACGTAGAAACTCTCGTTATGAGTATAATAAATCTGATACAAAAGATGTATCAGAAACTTTGCAAAACGGCAAAGAAGATATAAATAATAAGACTAAAGACACACCAAATGATAACAAGAAAGAAGGTAAAACCGCGTGGTGGAGAAGACTCATAGGTTAATAAAAAAAAATATGATAAAACTGTTTGCCGGATATATTCTGGCAACAGTTTTAGTTTTTGATTGTTTGGCAAAACAATCGCCTTCTTTAATATCTGATGATGAAACTCACACTTTTTTAGTAAACATTATCCGTCCCTTGTTTAATGCGGCCGGTGTAACTTTTGATAAAAATAAAATTTATATCATCAATGATAATTCTCTCAATGCATTTGTAAGCAACGGAAACTATTTATTTGTGCATACGGGAACACTTATTAATGCCGATAACGTAAATGAATTGAGCGGTATTTTAGCGCATGAAACCGGTCATATTGCCGGCGGTCATATAGCAAGGCAAAAACTACGCATAGAACAACTGCAAACACTATCTGTAGCATCGCTTGTAGCCGCTGGAGCAGCTGCTGCGGCAAGCGGTAGAGGCGATGCGGCATTAGCGGTTATGTTAGGTTCACAAAGTTCACTGTTAAATGCCATGAGTGCCTATCAAATGCAAGAAGAACGAAGCGCCGACGAAAGTGCCGTAAAATATTTAAATGTTACAAACCAATCGGCAAAAGGTCTTAAAGACTTTATGAAGAAAATTCAAATGCATAATCGATTAAGTGGGTACAAAGAAGTTCCATATTTCAGAACTCACCCTTTAAGTATGGAAAGGGAAGAATTTTTTAATCAGGCATTAAAAACAGGTAACAAAAACACTTCTTCTCAATATGATAATGACTTCAAATTAGTTAAAGCCAAACTCACAGCCTTTTTATTGCCTGTTGAACAAGCAAAACAAAAATATCCGATTAGCGACACTAAAACAGATAGTATTTATGCCAATGCAATTATTGCATATAAAGAAAATAATTTTAATTTAGCAATAAAAACTTTAGATACACTTATTGCACAATATCCTTCAAATCCTTACTTTTACGAACTTAAAGGACAGTTTTTGTTTGAAAGCGGTAATTTGAAATCGGCATTAAAATCTTATGAACACGCATTAAAGTTAAAGCCTAATTCGAATGATATAATGTTAAGTTGGGCACACACAAAGTTAGAATCTGCACATAATAAAGAGGAATTACAAAAAATTATTAATATGTTAAATAAAATACAAATCAACTCTCCGTCTGCTACCGCATGGCTATTACTTGCAAGAGCATATGAAGAAAACGAACAAAAATCTTATGCTTTGTATGCCTCCGCTCAATATAGTCTGGCAATCGGAAACATTGATATTGCTAAAAATCAATTAGAAAACGCATTAAAAAATGCACCGGACAATTTAAAATTAAGGATAACTGATTTAAAAAATTTCATTACTCAAAAGGAAAAAAATGGACATTAAAGAATTTAAGCAAAAATTAAAGCCGTATAAGGCAATTATGGGGTTTGATTTTGGTACAAAAAGGTTAGGTATTGCCGTTTCTGATTTATTAAGAACGATTGCGACATCTTATAAAATATTAGAAAGAAAAAATTTGGAAGCAGATCTAGCCGAAATAAAAAAGATTATAATTGAAAAAGAAATTGGCGCAATTGTTTATGGTTTACCTTTACAAATGAACGGACAAGAGGGGGAAATTGCAGCAAAAGTAAGAGAATTTGCCGATGAAGTATATCATCAAACAAATTTACCTTTTATGTTTTGGGACGAAAGATTATCATCAAGCGCTATGGAAAATTTTTTGATAAAAGAAGTTGATATGTCTCGCTCCAAAAGAAAAAAAATATTAGATGCCTCGGCAGCCGCATATATTTTACAAGGTGCATTAGACCGATTAGCAAGAGAAGTGCCTAATTAATAATATATACTAATGTTTTCCATTAAAAGTAGTTTAAGAAAATATTGTTTAGGTTTTGTCATTTTATAAAAATTAAAAAAACACCTTGAAATATTTTAGTTTTATTGTTATAAACTGTGTGTCAGGCAACTGACTATGACACTAGAGGCGGTATGAAATAGGTATATTGGACCCGAGGGCAGTACTCGGCACCTCCACCATTTTTATAACCTTTATAAGTAATAATATGTTTTTAAGCGATGTGTACCAAAAGAACACAAGTGAAAAAACATCAAGTATGAAAACACTTATACACTTAATTACGGGGGTGAAACAGGTTTGACAGTGTATAATAAAGATACTTTGCTGTGTTCGGTGAGATACCACCGTTATCGGTTCAAAATAAATGAACGCAAATGATAATTTTGCACCTGTTGCAGTAGCTGCATAATTTAAGCGAAAGCAACAAATTTCAATTCTTTTGACATTGGTTTGTTAAAAGTGGGGAATGAGCCACCTAGCAACAGAACGGCTCTTTTTTTTGTATGTACATTTTTTTTATAACTTGAAGTTTTTATATTTACATTTATAATTTGAAAAAAATATAAATACATTATGAGGAAAACATGGAAGATTATATCACAGAAATAGATTATGATAAGCTAATCGGCAAACATTTGAAAGGTGTGGTTATCGATGCGTTAAAAATTGCCGCTAAACAGGGTTTACCCGGAGAAAATCACTACTATATAACTTTTAAGACCAATTTTGCCGGTGTTGAAATTCCACAAATGCTTAAAATTCAATATCCCGAAAATATGACCATAGTACTACAACACCAATTTTCCGATTTGGAAATTTATAATGAAAAATTTTCAGTTGTTTTAACTTTTGGCGGAGTTCCTCACCGTTTAGTTGTTCCTTTTGATGCTATTACATATTTTGCCGATCCTTATGCAAAATTCGGTTTAAG
>JAZRHJ010000068.1:0-3805 GCA_045644695.1 Alphaproteobacteria bacterium
TGGCTACGATCCGACTTCTCTTAAAAAGTTTAATCTGGCAATAATTGAATCGTGTGCTTCTTTATGAATTTCGGCAAAAGCGATTGCCTCCAACTCATCTTTAACTTCTTGCATACCGATTCTTTCTGCCAACGGAGCATAAATATCTAATGTTTCTCTTGAAATGCGAAGTCTTTTATCTTCAGGACAAAAATGTAAAGTTCGCATATTATGCAGTCTGTCGGCTAATTTAATAAGCAAAACTCTTATATCATCAGACATAGCAAGCAAAAGTTTACGAAAATTTTCGGCTTGTTTGCTAGAACCAGATTTTTGTTCAATCAACGCCAATTTTGTAAGCCCGTCAACCAGTGATGCTACCTGCTCTCCAAAAAGGTTTTTAACCTCATCAACCGTTGTATCGGTATCTTCAACCGTATCATGTAAAAGTCCGGCAATAATAGAAGATGCATCTAACTTAAATTTTGTTAAAATACCGGCAACTTCGATAGGGTGAGAATAATACGGGTCACCCGACGTTCGAAGTTGAGCCCCATGTTTTTTCATTGCGAAGACATACGCCCGGTTTAAAGCTTCTTCGTCTGCTTCCGGGTCATAAGATTTAACTAAATCTACCAATTCATACTGTCTTAACATTTTCCCTCTTTACCGATAATATAATATTTTCAAAAAAAATAAAAGCAGAAATAAACCTAATTTCTGCTTTCATTCTAAAAATAAAATATTTAGATAATCTTAATTTAACTTAAAAATCATCACCATCATCACCAAAATCATCTGACATACCATCATCAAAGGCATCATCAAAAGCATCATCATCTAGATCTGTATCATCTATATCATCTAAGTCAAAGCCTTCTTCATCGGTAATTTGCATAGAGTCAGATAGATTGGCATCTAAAATCATAGAACTGTCAAATTGAGCATCAAGTTCTGCCAATTCTTTTTCAGCGGCAATAATTTCTAATTCTTCTTCTTCCGGCTCTTCTACTTCAACAAACTTTTGCAAATTCATAACTAATGATTTTTGTAAATTTTCAATACTAACCTTATTTTCAGCAATCTCGCGTAATGCAACAACCGAATTTTTATCATTATCTCTATCTACCAAAAGATGAGAACCTGCTGAAATATCTTTTGCCCTTTGAGCAGCAACCATGAGAAGTTCATAGCGATTAGGAATTTTTTCAACACAATCTTCAACTGTAACGCGAGCCATTTTCTTTCCTTTACAAATATTATTTAAAATTATTTTACTGCTTTATACCGATTCTAAATTAAAAATGCAACACATTTTTTTATTTTAATTTAATATTGGCGAAATAATCAATTTTCCGCCTAATGGTGCAATTTTATCACGAATCAGTTTTTCATTTTTCATCGCCTCCAACACGTCAGACCTTGGTGCAACATGCATCTGTATCAAACTTTGTATTGTTGCATATTGGTTATCTCTGTATAAAGGTTTTAATGTATCAAAATAAGAATCATAAATTTTTTGTTTAAATGATTTAATTGCATTTATTTGAGCCGATGATATACGAGAAATTCTGTACGCCTTAATAGTTTTATCACATGTATAAGCCCATTCATTAGCATTAAAACCTTCTATACCGATTGCCTGAATAAACTTATCTTCAAGTCCGGCCCATCTGATTTTTAAAACCAATCTCTGACAAGGATTAACTCCGTCTTTTAACCCGTTTAACGGTATTGCCATACCATTTTTTTGCTCCCAATAGTTTAATAAATCGCCGGCATGCATAATTTTTAAAATATTTGATAATGAAGCAAATTCCTGCACTGCATCAATTGTTCGCAAAAATGCGCGAATATCGCCTGTCGTAAGCGGAGAATTTTTTGTAATATTTAGTGTTATTAACTTATCAGGCCCCGGCTTATTATTAGTGTCAAAAGATCCGCCAAAACCGCCTTCAGGCGTATTATCTAAAGCCTTTTTAAACAATTCGGGCGACAATTTAACCGGTGGAATTTTTGCGGGTCTTTGTTGCATTTTTTCTTTCGGCGGATGATTTTCCGGCCACATCTCAGGCATCAATAATATATACAAATGGGGTGATAAAAACTCTAAATTTTCAATGCCTTGTAACTGAGGTGCAATACGTTCGGGAAATTTGTTTTTTGTTTCTTTAATGCCCGGCATCATTAAAACACGATCAGGAATATTCGGCAAAGTATGTAAATAAGGACCTATATAAGGATAAAATTCTTTAGGTGTCATTTTTATCATATCATATAACTGGTCTTCGGTTGGTGTGCTTAAATGCTTTTCCGATGTACCAAATGATGTTATAACACCTTTCCAAACCTTATCAAAAACCGATCCCATATCCCAACTAAGCATATAACGGGGTTCATATATTTGGGTTGCCTGTTCCAATTCTTTTTCCAACACTTTCAAATCGGGAACGGGGGCATCTAAATCTACCACAAAATATTTTTTAAAATCATCTGCCGATGAATTTGCCTGATGGCAATATACAAACATTAAAAAAAACAAACTCAAAAAAAATTTCATATCTGCCTCTTTATCAGTCAATTTACAATCTTTGAATTAACAATAACATATTTTTTTGTAAAAAAAAGAGTTAATTTAAATTAAAAACTGGACTCGTATAAAAAATCTGTGTAAACTCACTGCAAATAAAACTTAAAAGGAGAATAATAATGGCTTGGACCGATGAAATGGTTGACCAATTAAAGCAAATGTGGAAAGAGGGTTTAACTACTAACGAAATTGCTAAAAAACTCGGTGTTTCAAAAAACTCAATTGTTGGTAAAGTTCACCGTTTAAACTTAAAAGCCCGTCCTTCCCCAATTAAGAAAAAAGAAGATAACGATTCTGATAAAATAAATATTAATAAAAGCGACGAAATAAAAATATCTGCAAAGCCGGTTAAAAAAATTGCGGTTACGCCAATTGTTGCCACAGCTGAATCTGTTGCAAAGAAGGATTCGTGCTTAAAATTAACCGAACTTGATAATCATTCTTGTCGTTGGCCGATGGGCGACCCCAGAGATGACAATTTTTGTTTTTGCGGAAAATCAGTAAGAGGCGGACAAACATATTGTGAGGAACATTCTGCCATTGCTTATGTAAAACCGATAAAAAAGGACAAATAATGCATACAATACAAATTGCTGCCGGTATCATTATTCATAGCGGCAAAGTATTATTGGCACAAAGAAAAAAAGGTAAAGCGCTTGAGTTTAAATGGGAACTTCCTGGCGGTAAATTAGAACCTAACGAAACTTTAGAAGAATGCCTGACAAGAGAACTAATTGAAGAACTCAATCTGTCTATTGATATAAAACAATATTTTATGAAATATGACCATAAATATGAGTTTGGCAATTTTACCATTCATACCTTTATTGCCGATTGTAAAAATCCGTTAATTTCAAAAATTACGGCACACGAACAATATGCTTGGCTCGAACCAAGCCAATTACTTGATTATGATTTGGCAGATGCCGACATTCCCATAATTAAACAATATATCAAATCAATTACTTAACTATTTTACAGGAGTTTTTATGCCAAAAGTTTTAGTTGTCGGCGGTGCAGGATATATCGGAAGTCATGTTGTAAAGGAACTTCTAGATAACGGTTTTGAAACTGTTGTTTACGATAATATGTCGACAGGACAGGAAATAAACCTGTTTAGCAAAGCCGGCTTTATAAAAGCAGATATATTAGACCCAAAAGCATTAGATAATGCATTAAAACAAAATATTGATGCCGTAATTCATTTAGCCGCAAAAAAAGCAGTGGGTGAATCTA
>JAZRHJ010000069.1:0-3766 GCA_045644695.1 Alphaproteobacteria bacterium
GGGGGCAACTTGTCTTCCTAAGACCGCTTGGCCTCCGACTTCCCGGCAGATATTGCACCTTTCCTTAAATCGGAAGCAGAAGTGCTTACCCATGAGAGAGCGTATGACCGCTTAATTTCATGGATTATACAGAATGAGAACCATTTCAACCCTATGCAGAACTATACAACTATTTGGGGTATGGAAAACAAGAAGAACAATGGGCAGACTATGTTTATTCTGTGTGATATTTTGGAAGATGCTTTGCGTGATATGAACTTCTCATTTGATGCAGTTAAGAAGGCATGGGCAGACAAAGGATTGCTGATTAAGGACAAAGGCGGCTATAAGAACCGGCAGAGGATTAACGGGAAATTGGCAGCAGTTGTGGAAATTAAGTTGCCGGAAGCTGATTTTGAGGAAGCGGATTCCCAAAATATTCCATTTTTGTCGGAATGATTCCATTTTTCCGACACTTTTCCGACAAAATTCCGACACCCTGCAAACCCTTTATTTATCAGTGTTTTATATATGTATTATAGTATATGTCGTAATTGTCGTAATAAATAGAATATATATATAGTAATTTAATATTCTTATTATTTCTATATATAATGTATTCGGGATTTATTCCGACAAATCCGACAGATGCTTCAAACCCTTTATTTATGCACGTTTGGAGTGTCGGAGTGCATTCCGACAACATTCCGACATTCCGACAAATTATTTTGGAGGTGATATTATGGCTGATGTGCCAACTAAACGAAGTCCTAATGCTAATGGTTCTCCGACTTTTGGTAATAACGGCTTGACAACTTCTCCCGGTGATAATGCAAGATACCTTCGTCACGCTTTAGCTTCTTGGGATTTGCCACCGATTGATATTTCAGATGCTAAGCAGGTTGAGGATCGTCTTGTGTGGTATTTTAATCATTGCGCAGATGATGATATGAAACCTACGGTTAATGGTATGTGTAATTCATTGGGAATTAGTAGAGATACGTTGAATCAGTGGAAGAATGGCGACTATCGTGCTGCTTCACACACCGACATGGTAAAAAAGGCATACAAAATTCTTGAAGAAATGTGGGAAAACTATATGATGAACGGCAAGATTAACCCGGTTTCCGGAATATTTCTTGGAAAGAATATGTTTGGCTATCAAGACAAGCAAGATATTGTGGTTACTCCTAACAATCCATTAGGCGATTCTACCGATCCGGCGACTATTGCACAGAAATATGCAGAATTACCCGGCGACTAAAGCTGTCGACTATGCCGACTATGCCGACTATAGCACTCACTCCCTTCCGGGTGGGTGCTTTTTAGGCTGCTGCCACTTCAATACACTAAAGCAGTCACGCAATAAAGCAAGGGTTGTCGGTCCGGGCTGCTGCCAATATGCCGTAAAGCTGCCATAACGCATTATTTGCCCCATACAGACGCTTTTATATCTAAGGTGTGCAATTCCTCACCTAAAACATAAAAACGCAAATATGGGCATTTTAGAACGTTTTAGCGGTATGCCGGTACAATAGCCGGCGGCATACATACACGCTATAACGCAATATTAGCCGCATATACAGCTTTTTATATAACCGGTCCTATATAGTATCGAATGAAATAGAAAAACCGCCCGGCGGCGGTTATAGGCATAATTAAAGCCCGGCAGCGTGTACCGGGCTTATTGTTATTCTATATTATCTTCATCGGTTTCTAAAATTGCAATCATGCAAGCGTTTATTCTTTCTAGCATGGTATTGCGGCATTCTATCAATTCTTCGTTTGACATATCTTCAAAATCGGCTTGCAATTCTGTTAAATGAAAATGTAAATTTTCTCTATTTTTGATATATATTTCTTTTTCTTTATCGTTTAATAATCTTGACATAATAAAATATCCTTCCTTATTTGCTTTTCTTCGCTGCTTCAATCAATATCCATATAGGGGCTGTTAAGATCAAAAACAAAATCAAACAGCCGCTTTTATCTTCTTCCTTTTTCATGTGGTCCGATCCTTTCTTATGCTTTTGCTGCTAATAGCATCATAAACAAATTATATTTCCAATAATTGCACGTTGTCAAGTTATTGCTAATTATATCAAAAAATGAGATAACAGCCCACGCTGTAAATGTTACGGCTGCTAAATAGATAGCAGCCTTCAAGAATGTTTTCATATTATGCCCCTTTCCTTGTGTATACTGGTGTTTTTGTGTAGCCGGAAAATTCGTACAAAATAACTTCTTCCGGTTCATAGTTTGCCGCTTCTGTTAATTCTTTTTCTATATCCCATGAAGTACAATAAACGCTATAGCCGCTTATATCTTCCGGTCCTTCCGGATCGTTTTCTTCATCATGTATGATCCATTCGCTGCCGGTATTAAAATACATTGCTTCAAAAGCGTTTAACGCTTCTTTGGTCCATTCTTCCGGGGAATAAATAACTTCTTGCCAATCACTTTGGCAGCAGCCCCGAATTGTAGTTTTTTTCCACTCTTTACCGGTAATAATTTCTAACATATCAATAATATAATTACCTTCATAATAATAACGTGTGCCGTATTTTTCCAACACTTCTTTAAATTTGTGAATTGTTTTAGTGCTATATTTTCCCGGGAAATAGTCTTTCAATAATTCAGTAATATTTTTATAACAGCTATTTCCTTCTTTTATGTTTTCGTAGTGTTCGCATAATACTTCATATTCTTGTATTATGTGGTTATATTCCCATGTGGTATGGTCCTTGTAATTTCTGTTTCCGGTTATAATAATATTTTCCGGGAAATCTTCTTCAAAATATAATGGGCTTTCTTGATATTCCGGGTTGATCTGTTTTGCGTATAATTTCATAGTGTACCTTCCTTTCTTAAATGCGCCCCGGATCAACCGGGGCTTTGTTTGTTTATAAGCAATTATAATATTCTTCCCAAACAGCATCTATTGCGTTAATTAAATTGCTACTCATAGCAGCCTTTGCATCTTCGCCCCACCAATACAATTCTACGCAACCGCTTGTTGTATCTATGTAGATATTAGGACCACCACACGCTACCATGATGCAAACACCACAATATTCCTTGTTGCTGTCTACAGTGTATTTAATATCATAGCAATCATCAAAATAATCATATAATGAAAGCTGCTCCATATCATCAATACAAACAAATTCATTATCAATGATATAACCTTCTTCGCCTTCTTCGTTTTCTGTTAATTCCATGCTGCTAGTGTCGTATTCTTCGCCATCGTAAGAATACATATAGCCTTCGTTATAAAGTTCCATGCTTTCGATAATACTACAACAATGTTCATAATTTTCTTTCTTTGCCATAATGTTTTACCTTCCTTTCTTTGTGCCTAAATAGGCAATGCAAAAATTTTATTGTTGCTAATTTCTTTACAAATATTAAAGTCTTTTGTTGCGCCGATGATGTTATAAAAACATCTGTTTTCATTGTCTAACCATGCGCCGCCCCTTACTTCAATTTCTTCTACTTCTTCAATTTCTTCTACAGATAAGCCGGCATTTAATAATGCTTCTACTTCTTCGATTTCTTCATATGTTGCCGCTGTGGTTCTTTCTTCTACGATTTCTTTTGCTATTGCGTAATTGCTGCCGGTTGCCCATTCTGTGGCTTCTTCAATGCTGCCGGCTTCCCAATCCCAATCGGAATTAGAAATTCCATAGTCACGAATATCAGAAGAAAAGTAAATGTAAAAATAACCTTCTTCTACGTTGTACTTGTTTTCGTCACGCTTTGTTGCTTCGTAAATTGTGTAGCCGTT
>JAZRHJ010000070.1:0-2264 GCA_045644695.1 Alphaproteobacteria bacterium
AATTTTCTTTTAAAAATGTGTATGTGTTGTTTTCCCATCGACCTGCATTTATCTCTCTTAAGTTTTTATTTTTAATAATATTTAACCCGCTTTTTAGAGAAAATGCTTTAGCTGTATTATAAGCTCGCATAAGGTCGCTTGAATATATAACATCGATATTTTTAGTTAATAAATAGTCGGCTGTGTGTTGTGCCTGACGAGTACCCAGTTCCGATAAATCAAGATCTGTGTGTCCAAGAAAAGTCTCATTAAGGTTGCCAACGCTTTGTCCGTGGCGTATGAAATAAATCTTGCAGTTCATATATCTCTCCGAATTATATTATTCATTAAAATTATCTCGAATGTCATTATATCGCTGTTAAGTAAAAAAATCAACAATGAAATAAATATAACTAAAAATAACAACGCTGACACAAATAAAATGTGTCAGCTGTTATTTAATTCAGTAAAAATTTCTTTGTATAATAATTTGAATTTTTAATCAATTCATCATTAAAGGTGTCATAACCCATTTTTTCAATAAGTGTTGGTGTTGATGAAAACAGGTTTGTTCCCAAACCAAGTCTGTCCCCTTTAATCTTACATCCAATTGCCGCAAGTGTTGTAGGAAACATATCAATAGCACAAAACTCACGATTTAATGAGTTGACAACTTCAGATTTAGCGTTAATGAAACAATTATAAACGTGTCGTTCATATCCCTCATCAACATTTCTTGCAATATAACTGTTATCCATAGTAAGATGATCGCCTACAATGATTATCGTGGTATTTTCATAAAAATCCTGCGACTGGACCCATTGAACAAAATCAGACACCTGTCTGCTAGAGCAAGATAATACGTTTTCATACTGCTCTGAACGTTGTAAATCACATTGTTCACAAATATATCCATCAATATGGTGAGTGTCAGCTGTAAGCAAAGTGAATGCAAATGGCTTAGATTGTTTTGAAATCTCTGTGAGCTTTTGTTTGGCATATTGAAACAAATGCATATCCTCAAATCCCCACCAAACACTGTAACCATTAGGGACAATACCGTCATCATAAGCAGTATATAAATCAAAAATATCATCAACACCATGCTGTGTATAAAACGTATTACGGTTAGCAAAATAAGAATCCGAACCTACCATTAATGATTGATAATAACCATTGCTTTTTAACACTTCCGTTAAGGTATATGCACCGGGCAAAAATGAATCCGCACCATAAGTATTATCACTGAAGTTTGACGGAATTTTTAATGGAATACCCGCCGTTTGCGACACCATTGAGCCGGCAGTCCAATTTGTTCCGTTAGCAGTCTTAAACCCGCCAACCATATTGTTATTAGAAAAATTCAAATTATCTTCTGCAAGCTTATATAGTTCAGGGATAACGTTAACATCTAAAGCGCCACCCTCACTTTTAGAAAAGTAGGTGGTTTCCATAGATTCAAGATAAATATAAATCAAGTTTTGCTTTTCATCGGGGAAAGTTATTTCTGCAGAAATTGGATCAACATAATAATCTTGGAAAACTCTTGATTTTTGCATATAAAAATATAAATAATGGGCAAAATCTGTATCAAAAATTGTTGAAGCAAACGACAAAACAGTAATAACAGTACAAAGAATAATAGAAATACTTCTTTTAAATGGAAAAACATATAATTTAATTTTTTTAAAAAAGAATAAAGTGATACGTCTTTTTGATTTAAAGAAAAGAACAAAAATAACAATTATAAACGTTATAATCGATGGTATAAATGAGTTAAATATATAATTGTTAATTAAGTCATTGTTAGCGCCATCGGTTCCCGAAAGTAATGTAAAAACAATAGAATCAAATCCAACATCACCGAACACATCGGTATACCACTTGGCAGCAAATGCAGAAACCAATCCAATAAAAAGGAAAAACATTAAAATTATCATCAATACAATACGACGATAATTTCTTTTCTTGTTATTCATCTTTATTTTCCTCAACCGAAACTTTAACGTTTTTTGAAAGTAATACCTCGATAACCGACAATATTATTGCCGTAGGCAGTGAAATAATAAGATAATTTAAAGCCACAGCAGGAAGCATATCCGAGGCAAAAGAATACATCACATTCTGCCCGGTACCTAAAATATAAGTTTTAACACCAAATACAAAAAAATTGATAATAATATTATTTAAACAATATCTGTAAATAATGTTTTTTATATTATATTTATTTTTTGATATAGCCTCATAAACTAAAAGCGATATAACTGCAGGAAAGAATAAACATA
>JAZRHJ010000071.1:0-2926 GCA_045644695.1 Alphaproteobacteria bacterium
AGAAACATATCCTAAAAACTTCTTTTTACCGTTCTTTTGGATTGAATATACCATTTGTTTGGTTTTGCCTTGGACGATTTCAAAATTTTTCAATCTGGATAATTTACCAGAATATTCAAAAAGTTGAGATTCATAAAGATAGAATCTTCTACTCATTCGATCACATCCCAATCATCCAAATCAAGTTCATCGTAATTGATACCGTCATCTTCAAATTTCGTTCTTATTCTATCAGAATTTGAATAAATATACCAGTTATCAGATAATTTATAGCGTTTCCAGATTTCTACTTTATCAAAATCAATGTCGCAAACTGGAATATCTGGAATGAACGTTTTAAGCAATTTTAGATTATTGAGTTCGGAACGTACACGATAAGCGTAGTTTTCCGTGTATTCAGTTCCAAGTATTATATCTGATATTTTAGTAGATTTTGATTTTTTAGCGTAATCGATAAATTTTATAATATCAGACTTAGAAATCAATTTAGGGTAGATTTCGTGTTCAGAAACATTACGAATCGTTTTAACGACTTTGTAAGATTTGCCAACTGAAATATATTGAACGAAAGTACATTCGTAACATAACGGTCTTTCGGTATCAAGCCATTTTCTAATTACTTTTGGTAATCTGGAAAATTTTTCTTTTATACCATCATAGGTCTAACATTTGCAATAAAAACCGTTCATTTTATCACCAAAATAAAAATCGGGATTACTCCCGATTTAAAGGGTTTGAAAACGGTTTCAAAATGGTTTAAAGGTCGTTCAAACGGATTTAAACGCCTTAACTGGTATCTCTTTGGTTCCGTATTTGGCTACGATTTCGATAATTTCCACATTTTCGGGAATATCAAGCGAATAATATTTCTCGCCTATCTCTGTTTCCGTCCAACCCGTCAATTGTGCGACTTGTCCAAGAACCTTATCGTTACGTAGGCTAGTATAATATCCATCGCCAATATCAAAATAGATAGATTCGTTAAGAACGTTGGAACCGTCCTTTCTGACGATGAAATCCCCGTCCTTTTTGGCATTGTAGGTTACAACGGTTATATCATGAATTGTAATCCTATCGCCGACTTTGAGTTTAACATACTTCTTGCCCTTATATCTATCGGGAATAACCGCCATAAGGGATTTAGGCACAATCTCGTTAACGTCGCAAAATGTCATTTTAATCACTCTTTTATGAAAGTCGCAATTCCCTTGTAAACGCTCAGATACTTATCTCCCATCTTGACGATAATGTTGTTACCCATCAAACGGACGATTTCAACTATATCCGTAGTTTCGATCTCCCCGTCGGTAGTTTCAAAACGGCAAACCATCTTACAAGTAATCCCCGATGCATCAGAAAAACCAGACTTGATTTTATCATCGGCATAATAAAGAATCGAATCCTTGGACACCTTGACAACACGGTTAATTACATTTCCTTTCACGTCAAAAAGGGGAATTTCCGCACTTCCATATTCCGTATTTTTCGCTTTACTAATGTATTTCATTATAATACACTCCGTTTTTATTTTTAAATCGTTTATTATCGGCTTGGATATGATTGATTGGAAAAATGAACAAACCAATTAATCATTTGGAATTGAATTTTTCAAAATTCGTAATATCCGAATCTGTCAACATATGAACTCAATGCTTTTTTAAGTCTGTCATCGTTTAAATCCCATCTTCCGACGGATTGCATTAATTCGATATAATCATCTATCATTGATTTCGGACACTTTTTAACCGTAATCATGCTATTCAAAGTTTCATATCCAGACATAACAACACCTTGATTTATTCCCTTTTCAAATCCGCACCCGATAGGGAAGAAACGACCAACAAAGAACCTATCGGGTTTAACGTTGAAAAGGGAAAATGATCCCGACATATTAGCCACTCGGATTAGCAAAGGGATGCAAGCAAAAGGTGAAAACTAATCCGATTTATGTATATGACGGGATCGTTTTTAATCAATAGACGGAATTATTGTTTTTGAGTTCAATAATATCTATTATGTCATCGGTATCTATGCTATCGAAAATTTCTGGATGTTGGGATTCGATCATTTCCCAGATTCCTATTTCGTCATCCCCATAATCATTAATGATGAATGGGTCGTATTTCGTCGTGTAAATTTCGTATTTCATTTTACCACTTGGATACTTGATTACCGAAATTGTCAATACATATTGACATTGACCTAAATGTATTCTGAAAGATTTTGCGGTTAATGTCATCGTCTTTTAACAAGGCGATTCCGACGCTATAAGCGATTTCCCATTGTACGTAACACTCGTTAATTAGTTCGCATCCTAGAACCCTATCGGAATTGGTCTGTTCCAATTCTTTAAGTTCACGTTGACAATGTTCGATTTTTCCTAGCATGATGCGGATTATTTCACTGGCAATTACGGACGATTCCATTTTAGCACCATTCCACGTATCTATTATCGGGGTCGGGATCATATGCGACCCGAACCCCGTCAATGAAATATGTTTCAATCAGATTATAAAGCGGTTCCAAGCAATGCAACTTATGACTATAAGTACAACGAAATCCGTTAAATTCATCACTGATTTTACGGATTTCTTCCAATAGAATAGGATAAGTTGCTTTGGTATTCCGACGGATTTCTATTTCGCACGTATCGATATGTCTTTGTAAATCCGTCTATGAAATTTTTTCAATCTTCATAAATAGGAACTCCGTTTACAATTCTCTTACAACCCTTTAATTCGTCACGCTATTCCTTGTCCTTAGCGCATGAGTGTAAAAGCGTAATGAATTGGTCGTAATCGTAGACGGTGGCACATGAACCGAAAACGATTACACGCCTAAACCCGAACTCGCTTATGAGTTCGCCGATTCTAAGAATCGCTAAGTCAAAATCGTAGTAATTGAGATTGAGCCAGAAAATACAAGT
>JAZRHJ010000072.1:0-1248 GCA_045644695.1 Alphaproteobacteria bacterium
TTCAAAAGTAGCTTTATATGTAATTCCAACAAATGAAGAAATTATGATTGCTCGTGATACGTATGAATTAACCAAATCTTTAATATAAGGTTATAGGTAACCTAAAAACCTAAATATTTTAAACAAGGATAAAATTTATGAAAATAGTATATTTGTTTTTGGGATTGATTTTATTGATATCTTCTGGGTGTTCTATCTCAATCAGCGAATCTTCTAACTCAATAAAAAAACAAGAGTTGAATATTTTTGTCAACGATCTTAGTAATTATTGCATTTATCATAAGTCCAATGATTTGAATTATAATTTGTCTATTGATAAATTAAATGGCTATAATTACAAAATATATGTAGACAATATCGGAAAACAGGATGATAAGTCTTGTTTATACGGGAAATTTAATATTATTGATCGCAATGACGGAACTTTTGTTTTCATGCATAATGCTTTGACCCGTTCTGACTTTGGTTCTCAAATGCGCAAGGCAGAAATTTTTTTAATAAAATATAACGATAAATATTATTATTGGCTGTCAATATTAGTGCAGAATAAAAAAGTTTTGTCAATTGTAAATATTGTATTCCCCATAGAGAGCAAAGATTCTTTTACAGGTGATATTATTAACGCTTTAAATCAATACCCTAAAGAAATTGGAAAGTTAATTGAAAAATACCATTTTTAACGATTAAAAGTTGATTAATTTATAACTAAATTAAGCCATTTGCCGAAAGTTGAATTACAATTGACGGCATTGGTAAAATGACATGGTGGTTGGAATTTTATAATCACTTCTCTACTAGCAGATGATAACGTGGATGTATACATACATCGGTAATGTTGACAATAAAGCATTAATTCTAAATACGAAAGGGCTCTGAAAATGAAACGAAGTATCACACTGTTTTGTACGCTTTTGTTGTTGATCGTGTCAGCAGTTCCTGCATTTGCGAGTAAGGTTCTTGCTGATATAGAGTATTTCTATGCCGATGATGGGACATTGACCGGCAAGGCATTCAACGGCAAGCGGGTAAATTTTGAATATGACTTGCGTGGTCAGCTTCTGGCGGTCAAAGATGCTTCCGGCAAAGATTTGGAGCGTTACACCTATGATCCGGCAGGCAACCGGCTTTCCAAAACAATCAATGGCTTAACAACAACCTATACTTATGATAAAGCAAATCAACTTGTAACTTCAACCGTCAATGATAAGACCACTCATTACAAATATGATGCCGCTGGTAGAATGATTC
>JAZRHJ010000073.1:0-9168 GCA_045644695.1 Alphaproteobacteria bacterium
TAAGCCATGTTTGATGAGAATTAATTGAACAATACGGAGCGAGTTTATGCAAATCTTTTGCAATTTTATCAAAGTCAGCCATCGAAGATTTTTTCAATCTGACATCAATTAATTTCGGCATTGGTAGGTTAGCAATTTCAACATTATTTCCAAGCCATGGGCGCATTAACTTAGATATTTGTTTATCTGAAACCACGTTAACTTTTTCAACCAAAGATAAATTTTCAAAAAATGAAAGAACTTTATTAACTCTTGTCTCGTTATCTTCAGAAGAAACTGTGTCATCAGATAAAATTTGTACGGTAAAACCATTTACAATTCCCTTATCCCAATTGGCAACTAAAGAATTAACCATAAAAAAGCCGACTAAAGTAATTGTAAACAAAAACACCGAAATAACACACATAATTTCTAAAAACAAATTAGAACTGTCGTTTTTTAACGGTAATTCAGAATGAGAAACAGATGAAATATTATTTTTCATAATTAACTCTCCTTAATGCCGGAAAAACTTTTAATGTTTTATTTTCAAGATGAATACGAGGATAATTATATTGATTAATTAAATCTTGGCTATGGGTAGCAATTACAACGGTAGTACCTAAGCGATTAAGTTCGATAAACAATTTCATTAATTTTTGAGCAATATCATCATCTACGTTACCAGTAGGTTCATCAGCCAACAATATATCCGGACGATTAATAACCGCTCTGGCAATTGCCACACGTTGTTTTTCACCTCCTGAAAGAGTAGAGCAAATTTTATCCATGCTTTTATCAAGTTCCACCCATTTTAATAATTCTTTCACGCGTTTTCTGATTTCGTTTTCATTCATACCTCGTACACGTAAAGGAACAGCGACATTATCATAAGCAGATAAATGTTCTAAAAGTCTAAAATCTTGAAAAACTACACCGATACGACGGCGTAACATTGCCATGGTATCCCTATCGGCAAAACCGATATTAGTTCCGAAAACGCTAACAGTACCGCTTGTAGGCTTCGATGCCAAATACATCAAACTTAACAATGATGTTTTGCCGGCTCCGCTTTTACCGGTAAGAAAATGAAAAGATCCTTTTTTTAATTCCAACTTAATATCGCCTAAAACTTCCGAATCAGAGCCATAACTAATGCATACATTAGTCATATCCACAATAGCATCTGACATAGATGTCTTCAATTCAGACATTATTCCTCCTAAAACTCATAAAATACATAAGTAAGATATAACAAATATTTTTCTAATAAAATACTTTTTTTCTTGGATTTTTAGCAATTTTGTGCATAATGTGGTATAAGTACGATAAAAACAGATATACAAACAGAGGAAATATGTTAATAAAATGTCCTAAATGCCGTTCAATATACGATATACCCGACAATATAATTCCTGATGAAGGCCTTAAAATGCGTTGTTCCGAATGTTCAGAAATTTGGACCGCATATCCTGAAGATGCACTAAAAAAAGTGACCACATCTACTAAAAACTTACAAAAAATGTTTAAGCAAATATCAAAAGAAACTAATGATTTATTTGTAAACGAAAATGAAACTACCCCAAAAATTGAAAAAATTCGCATTATTGTACCGCAAAAAAGCAATTATATACTTTTTGCCACAGTAACAATTTTAGCGCTTTTATCCTTTTTTATACTCATGTATACTTTAAGGTTTGAAATTGTAAGAGTTATACCTCAAACAGAAAATCTGTATTCAAAAATGAATATAAATAGCATACCATATGGTACAGATTTAGAGTTTAATAACATAAATTCAAAAGAATATATTGAAAACAACATTTCAAAACTTGAAATTAAGGGAATGGTAAGCAACAATAGTGAATATGTAACCGAAATTCCTCCCGTTAAAATAGAAATTTTTAACAAAAACGGAAAAATATTATTCAGTCACATTGAAAAATTGCCACTACCGCGTTTAAAGGCAGGATATAACATATTGTTTAGCAAAACTATCAATAACCCTACCCCGTTGGCTAAATCAATTTATGTAACATTTGAAGACAATAAGTAATAAAATTATAGGAGATAAATAAAATGCTAAGAGATGATTTGCAAAATGCACTAAAAGAAGCAATGAAAGAAAAAAATATGCCGGTTGTAAGTGCCGTGAGAATGATTATTGCCGGATTAAAAGAAAAAGATGTTGAAGCAAGAGGCAAAGGTAAAGAAAAAGCCGAAGATTCTGAACTTTTGGCAATGATGCAAACAATGATAAAACAAAGAAACGAATCTGTAAAAATTTACACAGAAGGTAATCGTCCCGAATTAGCACAAAAAGAACAAGAAGAAATTAAAGTCATTGAACGTTTCTTACCAAAGCAATTAAACGATGACGAAGTTGAAAATGTTATAAAAGAAACAATTTCATCAATTGGGGCAACATCTGTTAAAGATATGGGAAAAGTTATGGCCCAACTAAAAGCCCAATATGCAGGACAGATGGACTTTGGTAAAGCATCAATTGTTATAAAATCTCTATTATCTTAAAAAA
Organism: Alphaproteobacteria bacterium; assembly: GCA_045644695.1. GTDB lineage: Bacteria > Pseudomonadota > Alphaproteobacteria > RF32 > CAG-239 > JAFTYO01. The sequence continues at coordinate 2,516 of JAZRHJ010000073.1, forward strand.
AAGAAAGTTATGGAAACAGATTTACAAAAGTTTTTAGACGAACTTCGAAGCAAAGTTTCTATTGTTGACGTTGTATCTCAAAGAGTAAAATTAACTCGAAAAGGACGCGAACATTTAGGACTTTGCCCTTTCCATAATGAAAAAACTCCGTCATTTACGGTTAACGAAGCTAAAGGGTTTTACCATTGTTTCGGTTGCGGAGCACATGGCGATATAATAAAATTTGAGATGGAAGCCAATAATTTGCCATTTATGGATACATTAGAAAAACTTTCAAGAAAAGCCGGTGTTCAAATGCCAAAATTTTCAAAAGAAAATGAGGCCGAGCAAGAAAAACGAAAAAATTTGTACGAAATAATGGAGTTAGCCGTTTCTTTTTATGAAAAAAATTTATATTTGCCCATTGGAGCAAAAGGGCTTGAATATTTCTATAATCGCGGAATTAATGACGAATTGATTAAAAAGTTTCGGTTAGGATATGCTCCTAATAACAACGCCTTAAAAGCATATCTAGCATCAAAAGGGATAAATGAACACGATATGTCTGAACTTGGTTTAATAGCCACACCAGATACACAAAATCGTACCTCACACGATTTTTTCAGAGATAGAATCATTATCCCCATAAGAAATAAAAAAGGTCAAGTAATTGCTTTTGGTGGTCGTATCATGGGTGATGGACAACCAAAATATTTAAATTCTCCGGAAACACCAGTTTTTAATAAACGCAAAATGCTCTATAATATAAATTTTGCCCGCGATGCCGGATATAAAGAACAAAACTTCATAATCTGTGAAGGTTATATGGACGTTATAGCACTTGATAAATTCGGTTTTCCTTATTCCGCTGCCCCAATGGGAACCGCTCTAACTGAAGATCAAATAATTGAAGCATGGAAAATTGTTCCCGAGCCAATTTTATGTTTTGATGGTGACAATGCCGGACAAAAAGCGGCTATACGCTCGGTTGAAAGAGTTTTACCCATATTAAAAGCCGGATACTCACTTAAATTTATGTTTTTGCCCGACAAAATGGATCCTGATGAATTTTTAAAAGCAAAAGGCAAAGACGAATTTTTAACATTAATGCAGCAAACAACTCCATTAATGCAACTGTTATGGGATAAAAACACAAAAGATAAACCCGCTACAACGCCGGAGCAAAAGGCTCTAATTGAAAAAAACATATTAGAAGAAGTTGCTAAAATAGGTGATGAAAAAGTCAGAAATTATTATCTGCAAGAAATGAAAAAAAGAATATATGAAACCTATGGTGCCGGTACCTTAAAATCATACAAAACCAAATCAACATATAATAAAAGAGTTTCAAATGTAAAACTACCGTTAACCGATATAGACATACGTTTTATATTGGCTTCAATTATACTATATCCAGAACTTATTGATGATTTTGAAGAAAAGTTATTAATGTTCAACATATCAAAATTTGCTTTTTACAATATGTTAGAAAAAACAATTGAAGCATATCACGAAAATTCCGAACTAACATCAGACGAAATGATAACATTGCTAAAAACAAAAAATTTTGAAAATGAACTCAATCTATTATGGGAAGTAGGAATGCTAAAATCACAATCTCCCACTATTAATAATATAAAACACCAAATTGATAGTTTGATGATAGCAGTGCAAATTAAAGAACTAAATAAAGATATTAATGAGTACAAATTAAAACTGGAAAAAAATACGGTAACAGATGAAGATTATCAATATTACTTAAGTTTAAAATCAGAAAGAGATTTGCTAATAAAAGAAAGCAACGAAATATAAACTATATACTGTTTCCCGTAAATATCATATTTGTAAGCTGACGCAATTTTTCTTTATCAAATTTTTTCACATTTTTAGTATTAACAAATGTAAATTTTTTGCTGGTTTTTCTGTCTTTAAGCGCTTCACTTACCCAATGAGGGTATCTATAAAAAATTCTAAAACGATACTTATCCATCAAAAAAATAAGTTTATATGGTTCTTTTTGAGAATTATCAAAAACCGCAGCCAAATCGCTACGAGCCAACATATCAGGAAAATTTTTAATTACTTTCGGGTATCTTCTTTCAATATCTTCAATTGGTACATTATGTCCGCCTTTTTCGACACGTTGTTGAACTCTTAAATGAGACAAATCTGCACTTGAAAGACCAATAAATATGGTTCCGATTTGATATCCTCTTTTTTTCGCTTCTTCCATAATTTTAATGTGAGAACGTCCGGAAGATGTGGTTTCATAAATGCAACTTTGTTTATTATTAAATAAACTGTTTAATTTAGTGCTAACTTCACGCCCTGCTTGGAAAAAATAGTCATCAGGATTTTCATCACCGGCAAGTTCTTTAGCATAATTATCCAAATTAACAAATGGCGCATTTTTAAGGATCGGATCAGATTGTAAAAAATTTTCATAAAAAGTTGTTTTACCTGCACCATTAGGACCGGCAATAATAACCAACCAAGGCTGTTTATCACTACTCATGATAACCTCTCCAATAAAACTTCTTTATATTCTGTATCAAGTTTAATAATCCACTTTTCGCCATTTTCGGTTTCTTTAATTAATTTACCGTTTTCTTCATAATAGCGAGGATAGATATCTAAATTATCTACGGAAATCTTACAAAGTTTTCTTTTTAAATACTCCATCATTAATCGTATTCCTTATCATCGATGAACTTTAAATAACATATTTATTAATAAATAACAACAAAAAAGGTGAAAAATTTTCACCTTTTTTATACAAAAAATTAAATAAATTATTTAGTCTTCTTTTTAGAAACTTTTTTGGTTGCTTCAATTTCAGATGTACAATGAGGACATTTTACCGCTTCAATTGCAATTTCTGAGCAACAAAACGGACATTTTTTCGTAGTCGGAGCACTGGCAATTTCTTCTTTTTTCTCATCTGCCAACATTTTTTCTTGCAATGTGTTAATAGCCTTAATTAATACAAAAACTGCAAAAGCGACAATCATAAAACTAATAGTTGCATTAATAAACATGCCGACATTCATAGTAACGGCACCGGCTTCTTTGGCAGCATCTAAAGAAACATAAGGTCCGGGAATTTCACCATCGTTTAACACAAAAAACAAATTGGCAAAATCTATTTTGCCGAGTAAAATACCAATTGGCGGCATAATGATATCTTTAACCAAAGAATCAACAATTTTACCGAATGCAGCACCGATAATAATACCGACAGCCATATCAATTACATTGCCGCGCATAGCAAATTTTTTAAATTCATTAATAAAATTTTTCATTTAGAAAACTCCAAAAATTAATTAGTCATCAGGCATGTTTTATAAATTTTAAAAATAAAAGTCAATAATAATTTAAAAATCAAAAAACTCTGTTTTTACACAGAGTTTTCAATCTTATTTGTTCATTAATATATTAAGAATTTTAGATAACTCTTGTTTTAAAAACTTTCTTTCAACCACAATATCAATCATACCATGTTCTTTTAAATATTCTGCGCGTTGAAAACCTTCAGGAAGTTTTTCTCTAATTGTTTGTTCAATAACGCGTTGTCCTGCAAAACCTATCAAACATCCTTTTTCAGCAATATTAACATCGCCCAACATGGCAAAAGAAGCCGAAACACCACCTGTCGTTGGATCTGCCATAACAGATATAAATGGTAAACCCTTTTCTTTTAATGCACTGATAGCAGCTGTAGTTCTCGCCATTTGCATTAAAGATAATATACCTTCTTGCATACGAGCCCCACCGGAAGATGCAACCGTAATAAGGGGGGCTTTACGTTTAGCCGCCAATTCTGCTGCCGTAACGATTCCTTCACCTACAGCAGTTCCCATAGAACCGCCCATAAAAGAAAAATCCATAACCGATACAACAGCTTCTACATTACCTATCTTACCGACAGCAACTCTGATTGCATCTTGACTTCCAGTAGTTTTACGATAATTTTTAAGCCTATCTGTATAACGTTGAGTATCCTTAAATCTTAACGGATCATCTTGTAAAATCGGCATTTCTACTTCTGTATATTTAGCATCATCAAAAAGCATTTTTAAGCGATTATCTACATATAAACGTAAATGATGACCACAAGATGTACAGACATACATAGATTTTTTAAGCTCTTTTGAGAACAACATCTGATTACATGTAGGACATTTAACCCACAAATTATCAGCAACTTCTTTAGGAGTCGTCTTTTGAATTTTTGGACGAACAATATCAGTAAGCCAATTCATGTATTTATCCTATATTATTGATTTTTCTTAAAAGAAAAGAAATTTGATATTTTTTCTTTAAATGAAACTTTAGGCGCTTCCGGTTCTTTATTTTTCAAAAGTTCAATATTTTCTTGCAAATTAGAAACAGTTGCATGCAATTTTTCATGCTCTTTATTAAGTGCCTTATTATTTTTTTTATGCACTTTCAATTGAGAACGTAAAGGAGCATTTGCAACATAACCGTCTAATCTGCCAACCAAATATCCGACAAAGAACAATACCAAAATTAAAACACTTAAAGAAATAGTAATGTCAACATTAAAGGGTTTTATGGTAAATGTTGCAAAATCATTATTTATAACCGCAAAAACAATAACAATAATTATAAGCGGTAATTCAATCAGTTTACTCAAAAATTTCATCATTAAAACCCTTTCTTCAAAATATTACATAAAACAAGTAATATATTATTGATTTAATAACTCGTGCAATTCTTTACCAGTCTTAAAATGAGCAATATTACGCTCTTGAACATCTACCTTTGCACCGGTACGTGGATTTTTAGCCACTCTTGGAGCACGTTTACGCACAGAAAATGCGCCAAAACCGCGAAACTCAACTCTATCACCATTGGCTAAAGATGAAATAATTTTATTTAATATTACATTTACAATCTTTTCCACATCTTTAAGCATCAGATTCGGATTTTTTGCGGCAATTTTTTCAATTAATTCAGATTTAGTCACTTTTACCTCTTTTTTAAATAAGTTAATAAAAAAATTCTTTTTGCACGATACAGCGAATTTATAATAATTTCCACTATTTTTTTCATTTTATACAGACGTCGGGTGCTTTTAAATAGAGCGGTTTAGGAAAATCAATTACTTTATCGGCATATTTTTTTATACCTGTCAATGCCAATTTATCAATATTTATTTTATCTTTCATAACAATATCATGTAATGACAAACCGCTAGGTCGATTTAAAAAACGTTCTACTCCGTCACCGATAAGTGTAACATTCTTTAAGGATAAAAAACGAATAATATCATCATAAAAAGCAGTCATGGGAGGCATAATTTTATTAAGCATATTATCATAATATTGTACATAGAAGTCTTCTCGTTTAGTTTCAATAAGCACTACATTTACCTCAGAAAGATTGTTACTAGAAAGTTCTGATGCATATGTTTCAAATGCATTAACTCCCATAACGCACACATCTGGACATGCCAATTTAAATGCTCTTGCTGCAGCAACAGATGACCTCACACCTGTAAACGATCCAGGTCCTGTACATACTACAATTAATGATAAATCGCTAAAAGCCAAATTATTTCTTTTTAAAATCCTATCAATTTCAACCATTAGTGCTTCGGCTTGACCAAAATCCATTTCTTGTTCAAAGCGATCCAACGGTTTTGTTCCGCTAAATAGTACCAAAGAGCAATAATTAACGGTTGTATCAAATGCTAAAGTATACATTTTCTGTTCACACCCTCAAATTTAGATTGCGTATTTAAGTTTATAATATACAATTTACAAACAAACAACTTTTTTTTAAGAAAAGAGATAAATCGATGAACAACATTTTATTACAAGATATGCTATATTTAAGTCTGATAATCTGTATAATACTGTTATCATTAGTTGTTTCATTCAGAATAAACATCTACCGACTTCGTCAAAAAAACTATTTTTTAAATCGCGACAGAGAAAGATACGCCGAAACAATGTATGCATCAAAAGACGGATATTTTGCATTTGTATATCCTGATGAGCACATCAAAGACCCTCGAAAAACTATTCGAGAGCGTTGTTCAAGACGATTAGCCGTAATGCTTAACTTAAAAAATGGAATAAATTCAAATTTTGAAGATATAACAAATTTGTTTTACAAAGAGGATACTAAAAAACTTAAAAAATATCTAAAATTAATGCAAGAAGAAGGCATTACATTTGAAGATACGTTCACACTAAAAAATGATAACCGAAAAATGAGTGTGTACGGGGCTCGCATAAATGCTTATGATGGTAATTTATATTGTGATATGCTCTGGTTCAGAGATTTAAGCGAAGAAATGATTAAAATAGAAGCGCTTAACGTTGAAAAAAACATTTCAGATACAAAACTGCAAACATTACAAGATTTAATCGATAACCTAAATTATCCGGTATGGATAAGAAACGACAGTCTTAATATTGTGAGTGCAAATAAAAAATATGCTGAATTTATCGGTCAACAAAATAAAAATGAAGTAATCAACAATCAAATAGAATTTTCTTGCGTAGGAATAAATAATAACGACACGATAACGGCAAAAGATTTAGCAAAATTGGCACAGCAAACCAATAAACAACAAAAACAAAACATAAATTTAGTGGTTAACGGTCAGGCCTGCAATTTTGAAATTATAGAAACGCCATTTC
>JAZRHJ010000074.1:0-6100 GCA_045644695.1 Alphaproteobacteria bacterium
ATATTTCTGTTCCTGTAATGTTTGAGGTGTTAAAGTCTATTGAACCGGTATATCCTTTATGTGCCGGTATAACTAACAAAATGATGTTAAAACTTAAAAACGAGTGGATAAAAAGTGTGCCTGTCTTGCCCGAATGGCAAGATAAACATTTTTTGCAGGCAAACAAATTTCCTTCATTTTCAGATGCCGTAAAAACAGTTCACAGTCCTAAAAATTATTTTGATTTAGAAAATTCAAATCCGGCCAAAAAAAGGCTTGTTTATGATGAATTGCTTTCTAATCAATTGGCACTGTCTATTGTTAGGCAAAGGCATAAAAAACAGCAGGGAAGAAGTATAAGCGGAAATGGAGTTTTAAGAGAAAAACTGCTTGAAAGTTTGGGTTTTGAGTTAACAGATGCACAAAAAAGGGTCTTAAACGAAATTTATCAAGACCAAAAAGCAATATATAAAATGCTACGTTTGGTGCAAGGTGATGTCGGAAGCGGTAAAACAATAGTTGCTTTTTTAAGCATGCTTAATGCTTCAGAATGCGGTTTTCAATCTGCTATTATGGCACCGACCGAAATTTTGGCTAAACAACATTTTGAAACTATGAAAGTTTGGGCTGATATTATCGGAATTAAAATTGAACTATTGACCGGAAAAATTAAGGGTAAAAAAAGAACCGAGATTTTAGACTTGCTCAAAAATGGCAAAATTGACATTTTAATTGGAACTCATGCTCTTTTTACCGAAGATGTTACATTTAAGGATTTGGCTTGTATTGTTGTTGATGAACAGCACCGTTTTGGCGTTAATCAACGATTGGAACTGACAAACAAAGGAAATAAACCCGATATTTTGGTTATGACGGCAACACCAATTCCGAGAACACTGGTGTTAACTCAATATGGTGATATGGATTATTCAAAAATTGATGAGGTGCCAAAGGGTAGAAAACCCACCGATACCAGAATTATACCGCTTACAAAACTAAATGAAGTGATTGACGGATTAAAAAGAAAAATAAGTACAGGTTCAAGAGCATATTGGGTTTGTCCGCTTGTTGAAGAATCAGAAAAAATGGATTTAGCTGCTGCTGAAGAAAGGTATAATCATTTACAAAAAATTTTTGGTGATAAGGTAGGGCTTGTTCATGGCAAAATGAAAGAGAAAGAAAAAGACGATGTTATGGAAAAGTTTAAGACAGGTCAATATTTGGTATTGGTTGCTACAACCGTTATTGAAGTTGGCGTAAATGTTCCGGAAGCAACCGTTATGATAATTGAAAATGCACAAAGATTTGGTTTGGCTCAACTTCATCAGTTACGAGGGCGCATTAAACGAGGTTTTGAGGCTTCAACCTGCATTTTGCTTTACGGATATCCTTTAAGTAATGTGTCAAGAGAGCGATTAAACATAATGAAAAACAGTGAAGACGGTTTTTTGATTGCTGAAAAAGATTTGGAAATTAGAGGTGGCGGTGAAATTTTGGGTACTAAACAATCCGGATTTAATGAGTTTAAATTGGCGGATTTGAGCGAACATAAAGATTTACTTTTTACTGCCAAAAAAGATGCTGATTTTATATTGGAAAACGATAAAAATTTAACTTCCGAAAGAGGTTTGGCTTTGAGAACTTTGCTTTATTTGTTTGAACAGGACGAGGCCATAAAAACATATTTAGCCGGCTGATTAAGCATTTATGAATTTAATCTGTTTCTTAATTGTTGAATACGATAAAATGCGTAAGAATTAAAACTTTGAGTACTTGGTTGCGTAGTTTTTTCACAGTTGTTTGTTTGACTTGCTTGAGTAACTGTTTTACCCATTTGTAGTGCTCTTAATTTTTCTTGAGGTGTTAATTGAGGTGCAGATGCATTTTTTAGTGCTTCTTCTTTTCTTTCATGATTGTTGGCAATTATTTGTTGCGTGTCTTCGGGGTTTCCGTAAATACGATTTTTAACTTTTAACAAATCGGAACGCATTTGATGCCTAAAATCGGAAAAATCAGTTTTTTCATTAAGCATACCATTGAGTTGTTCTTGAAACTCAATGTAATCATATTCTGAATCGAAATCTTTTCTTGTAAGCATCAATAAATTACTCCATTTATGCTTTATTATAGCAATAATGATATGTTTTGTCAAAGCAAATTTATTGTAGTAATATCAAAATATTTAATAACCTATACCTACATATCGCGATTGAATTTGGCTAAAATTAGCTATATTAAACCCTCTACGATGTGTATCTGATTGATTTGCATTTTGATTAGATGTTGCTTGACTTGCTTGAGCAACTGTTTTACCCATTTGTAGTGCTCTTAATTTTTCTTGAGGTGTTAATTGAGGTTGTTGGACAGAACGAACCGCTTCTTCTTTTCTTTGTTGATTATCTTGCATCATTTCTTGCATTCTCTTATCATAACACTCTTGTTTAATAGCTTCATAATCAACAGATGTTGTTTGTTCCGGATATAAGCCACTGGCTAATGCGTGTGCTTGTTGATAATTTAAATCGTTATATTCTTCTTTTACGCAGTCGGTTATATAATCCTGTGTATGAAACACTGCACATGGGCAAGTCATAAATGCAGCCCCCAGAGGTTCGTTTATTCGTTCGGTGTTACCTGCTGTGTATGTTACTTTACCATTTTCATCAACATTAAGCCTTATAGCATGAAAACCACTTGAGTTTTCATTACCATGGTTTGTTTGTACAAAGGCAAAGTCTCCATCTTTTAACCTAGGGTTGCCGTTTTCATCTTTTCTAACATAGCCATTGTTATCAACATATGAAGAAAGGCTAACAGAGTTGTTTTCTAATTTACAATCGTGTGAACAAACTTGTCCGTTACCAGTTCTAAAATTTGCATAACCTGTTCGAGCAACCTCAGGATTAACACGGACATTATCCATATATGCGCTATTTGCATATTGATTCATAAAGTCACGATTGCGAAAATTGCTTCCTAATGATAAAGTATCGGCAACCCCCGGGAGTAATTCTCCATCAACTCTTTTGCTTTGGGTTTTGATTTTTAAGATATTATCACTGTTAAGTTCTTCACCAAGTTTTGCCAATTCATTACTTACTTGCTTACCTAATTCTTTATTTGCCAAATTTAAGGATTCTATTTGAACGACTAAGCAATAATTAGACGCAACGCCAGGTGCAACATCTTTTCCATAAGTTTTGCTTACATATTCTTTTTTTGCGGTAGAATTTCCTTTTGTTGATATATCACTTACCATATCTTCTAAAATTTTGCCTTGCAATGCAGTAATTTCAACAGCTTTGTTTTGGGCTAACATTTCAATATTTGCAATTCTTGCTGCCTCTATTTGCTGTTCATACAACGTCCACGCATCCATACTGGCGCCTATTTGAACATCCATTTTTTCTTTCCATGCTTGATGAAGCTTATCTCTCAGTATTTGCGCCAATTGTTCTTCATTTGTTTGAGGATTATCAAACTCCGTATTTTGCACCATAATATTTATCCCCATAGTGTTACTGTTAGAAACAGTATAACAATTTTATTTACATGAGTCAAAATCTATTTGGCATTGTAACAAAAATTTAATCTTTCTTTTCAATTTGTTCGCCGTTTAGGTTATTCAAAAACTGATTTTCCATTTTTAAATATTGGTTTAATAACCATTTTGACTGCATTATGAGTAATATGGAGCCAATTAACAAAATTAGGATCACTTTAGGATTTTCAGTTAAGAATTGGTGTACTGCGGTTACAATGAAAAATGCTACAACCAATAATCTGAATGATGTTAAAATTAAGAGTGGTATGCGATTAGATTTTCTCGAATACCATAATACGGCGGATATGCGTGCAATACGATTATTGGATATAAACAGGTTTTTTACACGTTCCTTGTTTTCATGTAAAACATCTTCAATTATGGTTTTGCTGGTGGGCATACATTTTTCATTTATTGTATGTTCATTACATTCTTCTTTTTTATTATTATCCTTTTTTTTGATTTTAATTTTTTCTAAAAAGTCTTTTGCAAGTTCTGGTAATACCATATTCCAACCGATTAGTGCTTTTAAGAATGGTGCCATCAATATTAGGACAACTGCAGTTAAACATATGCGCATGGGTACATTAGGTAACCATTTGGTTGCATAAGGCCTTAAACCCTGATTTGCAAAGGCAATGATTGCATACAAAATGATAGAAAATAAAACTATACGTGTAAAATAACTTTTAAACAATTCTCGCCATAATTTTTCTTCCGTTAATGCCGTTACATTACTTTTTGCGCTTTGATCGATATAATTTAACCATTTTTCCGGTAATATTTTATCTAAGATTTTATATACATAGTTTGAACTTTTTATCATTAATGGGGTTAGAAATGTTGTTATTACTGATACGGCCACGATTATAGGATATACAAAATTATCAATAACACCTAAACTCATGCCAAGTGATGCAATAATAAAAGCAAATTCACCAACTTGTGCTAATGAAAAACTGCTATAAACAGATGTTTTTAAATTTTGCCCCGATACTACAAAACCAAAGACCGAGAATAATACTTTACCTATTAAAACAACCAATGTAATTACCATAATCGGGTATGCATATTCTACAAACATTGATGGGTTTACCATCATACCGACAGTTACAAAAAATACGGCGCCAAAAAAATCTTTTAACGGTTTTATAACGTTTTCTATTTGTTTTATTACTCCGGTTTCGGACAATATTGAGCCCATGATAAAAGCCCCTAATGCTGATGAAAAACCGGAGTATACCGCTAAATATACCATACTTAAGCTTAATGCGATGGTAACAAGCAATAACATTTCATCATTTAAAAAATTATGCAGTTTTTTTAATAGTGTCGGAACTATATAAATTCCGCTTACAAAACATAAAATTAAAAATAGTAAAAGTTTTAGGGTGCTGATACCCAGTTCTCCACCATTTATGCCACGACCTATTGCAATTGTGGGCAGTAAGACCAAAAGTAAAATACCCATAATATCTTCAATTACCAAAACACCAAATACTAAATCGGTAAATTTTTGTTTTTTAATATTTAAATCGTCAAAAGCCTTAATAATGATGGTTGTTGAAGACATTGAAATCATAGAGCCTAAAAAGAAACTGTCCATAGTGCTCCAGCCTAAAAATAAACCGATATAGTGTCCTACAAAGAGCATTAGAAAGATGTTTAAAGAGGCTGTAATCATTGCCGATTTTCCGACACTTACCATTTTTTTAAAACTAAATTCCAAACCTAAACTAAACAGCAAAAATATAACGCCGATATCAGCCCATAAATTTAAGTTAGCGCGATCACTGACTGTCGGAACAAAATTAAAATACGGTCCGGCAAAAATTCCGGCAAGTAAATATCCTAAAACCATGGGTTGTTTTAGTTTTTTGAAAATGAGAGTGGTAATTGCCGCATATACGGTAATTAGTGTTAAATCGACAATCAATGGATGGATACCGTGCATAATATTTTCCTTTTAAAATTTTTTATGTAATCTATTCTTACTTTAAATTATTAAAGATTTTATAAATTGCAATAAAAAAACTCCGTAATTTAATACGGAGGTAAATGTTTAAATAATAGGATGAACACAGTGCAATCTATACACAGCAAAGCAAAATATGCCAATGTAAAACAGCGAACTTATCAGATTTTGCCAATGTGTATGGTTATCTTTATAATTTAAAAATATTCCTAGACCTAAAATAGCTAGCATTAAAATTAAACTAAGGCCCAATATAGGATATACAACAAAATGGAATTGAACTAAATCAATGTCTTTGGCTAATCCTATTTTAGTAAGGCAATCAAGCCCGATAATGCCACCGATTAGGGCAGATACCACCATCAGTATCAAGACTAATACTGCCGGTTCAATACTTTTTTCGGCAATTGATTTGATACTTGTTCCTATAATTATCAGTGATAATATTGTGGCACTGATTAATACAATTGTTTCGGCGCTAAAGGTCGAAAACATAATCCAGATGCCAAAAAACGATACACCCAAAATGGCACATAACAAGGATTTTCTTAAAATGCTTGTTAAATTTAAAATGTTAGTTTTCATAATAGTAAAAATTATTG
>JAZRHJ010000075.1:0-2704 GCA_045644695.1 Alphaproteobacteria bacterium
TCACAGAACGACATGGCTACGATCAGACTTAGTCTTCAAACTCATCAAAAACCAAATTCCAAATTTCAATCCATCGGTCGCCGTCTTCTTCAGATGTGCCTGGTAAGCCTCCCCAAACTTCGGGGCCATGGTCATAAAAAATTTCAGAACAATAGCCACAAGGACCGGTATCTCCCATTTGCCAGAAGTTATCTTTGGTGGCAATGCCTATAATTCTATCATCAGGAAGTCCTGAAATTTTTTTCCATAAATTGCGTGCTACATCATCGGTATGAAAAACCGTAACTGCAAGTTTTTCTTTAGGCAAACAAAATTCTTTGGTAACTAATTCCCAAGCATATTTAATAGCTTCTTCTTTAAAATAGTCACCAAAAGAAAAGTTGCCGAGCATTTCAAAAAAAGTGTGGTGACGAACGTCATAACCGACACTGTCAAGGTCATTATGCTTACCGCCGGCGCGAACAGATTTTTGGGAAGATGCCGCTCGTTTATAATCACGAGTTTCGTTGCCGGTAAAAATGTTTTTAAATTGAACCATACCGGAGTTGGTAAACATCAATGTTGGGTCATTATCCGGCACCAATGAAGATGACGGGATAATTTTGTGATTATTTTTAGCAAAATAATCTAAAAAAGTTTTTCTGATTTGTTTTACACTGGTAGTCATTTTTTCTTCCCAAAAAAAATTATTTATCTTTAGCCGCTTAAAGATAAAGCAACATTTTCAGAAAGTCTAGTAAAATTTTTAATTTGCATTCAAGTAAGCAATTCCAGCATTTAGGTATGCGGCATATATAAGCCACAACAAATAAGGATATAATATATTTCCGGCAGATTTATCAATGGTCTTAAATTTTTCAATCATTTTATAAACCGTCCATATCATTAAGACAATTACAATTAAGGCCGGCGCAAAAGATGATGTCTTGAAAAACATATACGACCAAAGCATTTGTAAAAATAATTGTCCTAAAAATAACAAATTTGCATTTTGAAGTTTTATGCTGTCGGCTGAATTTAAGATTATATAATATGAAATAATCATCAAAGTGTACAAAATTGACCATACGGGCGCAAAAACATAATCAGGAGGTGAAAACATGGGCATATCCAAACTCGGATAAAATGTTTGCATTGCTTGGGCTGAAAAAAATGCAGCAACCAAAGCTGTAACACCGACAATTAAAAAACTATATGTAAAACGTAAAAATTTATTCATGTCTTTCTCCTTTGATATGCAAATATGCACTATTAAAAAAAAATCAAGATAATGCGAAAAAATAGTTGTATTTTGTCAAAAAATGTGTATTATTGACAATAAATAAAAATAAATCGGGGATTTAAAAATGGCAAAAAAGCAAAAAGCACATACAGAATTAAAACTTAAAGGCGGTGTTAACAAATATAAAATTGGCGGTAATTGTATGGTTATTGAACATACCGACAAAAATGGCAATGTAGATGCTGCAATGTTTGATTTAGGTTCAATTTTTACACCTTATGAAACAGGCTTTGTTGCTGCATTTCCTAATGTGGATGAATATTTTGACAGGGTAGACCCTAACACCCAAGAAGAATTTAAGGCTATAAAACCAGTTAAGGCATTGTTTATTACACACGCACATGAAGACCATATCGGCGCTTTAATAAATTATGTTAAAATGGGCTATAAACTTCCTCCGATGAAAGCAAGTGCTTTTACCAGAAACTTTATTCGTCTTGCCTTTAAAACCGAAGGCCTGCCTGAGCCCGAAATTGACATAATAAAAGCAGGTGATACCGTTAAAATAGGTGAGAATATGGAGGTAAAAGCGGTAAATGTCAGCCATAGTATTGTCGATTCTTTAGGTTTTTATACCATTACTTATGATGAAGGCAAACCATGTGCTGCCATTATGAATAATGGCGACTTTTTAACCGAAGAAGAGATGCCTGTAGGCAATGCTTTTAATAAAGAAAGTTATATTAATACACTTAAATCGGCAAAATCTCCGGTTTTAATGTGCCTCGATTCTACATCAACATCACCTCATAGTTCAGAGCGTATAGGTTTTGAACAAGCGGTTGAGAATACATATAATGCAATTTGCGAAAATCCGTCAAAATCTATGATTATTTCACCGGTAATTTCAAGAAGTGTACAAAATATTGCCATAGATATCGAAGTGGCAAGAAAAATGGGAACAAAAGTTTGTTTAGACGGTAAATGGCTCATGTTGGTAAAAGATGCTCTTGCGTTGACAGGCTATAAAGACTTTGATGATGTAATTTATAAAGGTACGTTAAATGCTTATTTAAATGATGATAAAATTAAGAAAAAGTATATAGTGTGTACAGGAGCATTTGCGCAAGGTATGGAAAATTATGAATATAATATCGGAATTGATGATGTATCTCCGATACCTATGGCATCAGCAACTAAAATGGCACTTGATTTGCACCCGAATATACGAATAAGTGACAAAGTTTTATTGCTATCAAGACAGCGTATTATTGATGAAATCAACGGCAAAACTGGCCCCAAAATGTTGCAATTGTTTGCTGCACAAGGTGCAACCGTTGTAATGAGCCCTTCAGAACAACAAATTGGTGGTTTTAAGGAAGTTCGTATGCAAGATTCCGGACACGCCAATGCCAAGGCTATAAAATCTTTGTTAAAAGATGTTAAAAATGCTGTTGAAGATGTTATTGTTATACCGATTCA
>JAZRHJ010000076.1:0-1526 GCA_045644695.1 Alphaproteobacteria bacterium
TCTTTAATTGACGGTTTAGAAGCACAAGTTGCACCCAACCAACAATAATATTTACTGTTAGGAAGTCTATCTTCGGCTTTGTTGCCAACGCTACTACATCCATATTCACAGTCTTCAGGGCATTTAATGTTAGCAATTGTCGTTTTTGTATAGCCTTCTGCACAGGTACATTGCGTATACCATTCGCCATTATCGCCTACACATTTTTCTCCGGCTAATTTAAAAGACTCTTTACCGCAATTTGTTTGGTTATATTTATAAACACTTGTATCACAGATACAACTTGTATATTTTGTTTCTGAAGCACCTTTTCCGGGTTCTACACAAGTTTCCGCTGTAACACTTGGTTCTGTCGGGGGAACACACTTTTTAAACTTATCTTCGCAAACAACATCTTCATCTTTGCAACAATCACAAACAGGATTTGATGTACATTCATAATTTTCATTTTCGGGAAGACGCATATCGGTATACCCTTCAGCACAAGTGCCTTCCTCATAATAGTTATCCGTTGTGTCATTACATACATCCTTATAAATTCTGTATCCGCAACGTTCGTGTGAACGAAACCAATTCGGATTTTTTTGTGCGCAAGGTTTTGTCGAGTCTTGATCTGCCTTAGCAAGCCCTTCCTGACACTCCAAATCAAGCAAAAAACAAATTCGGCTTTGGGCAGCAAAAGAATACAGCGATGCTGCTAAAACCAAACATAACATGGATATTTTTTTCATGATAATTCTCCTAAGCATAAAGATCTTTATAGGTTATGATAACAAATTTTTTTAACAACGTCAACATTTAATAACCAAAAATTTGTTCCATTTTTTTAATTCCGAGCGGCGATACAAAGATAATAACAACATCTGTCACATCCAGCGTGTCTTGCAATTGAGGAAAACATATTTCATCACCTTTAATTATCGCTACAATTTTACATTTGTCGGGTATATTGAGGTCTGCTAATTTTTTACCGGTTACGGGTTGGTCTTCTTTTAATTTAATCTCCCAAATTTCACCAAAACCACGACCTAAAGAATAAGCATTGGTTAGCCCCGCTTTTCTGATATCTTGCAAAATTTTTGAAATTGTGACCGATGACCTGTCAATTATGATATTATCACCGATATTATCTATCAAACTGTCATATGCCCTCGAATTTACCAAAGATACCGTTGAACATATATGATTATGTTTTGCCAACAATGATACAAGCAAATTATCTTTATCTTGTTCAGTAACCGCAACGGTAATGTCGGCGCTGTCAATTCCGGCATCTTTTAAGATAACATCGCTCATCATTTCACCCTGAATAATAATCGTTTTATCTAAACTATCTGCCAATTTGTTTGCTGCTAACGGATTGTTGGTTATAATTTTACAACTTGATATGTTGTCATTTTCTTCTAAACTTTTAGCAATATCATAAGCAATGCTATTACCGCCAAAAATTACGACATTTTCGTTTATTTTTTGCTCAACGGGAAAACTGTGCATTAATGAAACTATGTCATTGTATTGCGCAAGCA
>JAZRHJ010000077.1:0-1204 GCA_045644695.1 Alphaproteobacteria bacterium
TTAACTCCCAATTTTGATGAGGAATTTTCAAATAAAGATTTTTTACATAATTTGCAAAAAATTGTAAATGATGAGAATTTATATGTTCAATAAAATTATATTTCAACCATATATCATCATTTTGTTGATAAAAATCAATAACTAACTCATTATAATTTTCTGCCATTATTTTAAAGGAATTAATTTTTTTAGAATCTTTCAGTTCTTCTGCAGCATCTGTAAAATAGGTGTTAAGAAGAACTTTCATCAGGTTTGCAAGAGTATCAACATTGGTATCATCATTAACAGAAACCAATCTGCCAAATCGTAAATCCCAAATTTTGCCGTATGTCCAATCAGTTATGTTAGCTGAAAGATCAATAAAATCTACTTCGGCAAGCCAAACCTGAAATAAAGAATCAAACTTAATATATGCTCCTTTCGCACCTCGCCCTAAAGTGATGTCATATTTACCGACCTCAAAAGACTGGATTGGTAAATTGTCTTTATTTAAAAGTTCTATACGAATATTAGGAGAACCTTCCGCTTGAATCGGTTGTAATCCGAATATTTTTAAATTTTCTGCTTTATCAGATTTTTTTTCATAAAATTTTGCTTCAATTAAAGCACTTAAAAAACTCCTGATTCGTTCTTGGAAAACAGGTAATTTATGACCATTTAATTGCCAAACGCCATCAATTTTTTCAAAAAACAATTCATTAGTATGTGTTTTAATTTTAATTTTTTCCACATCATTAACTTTATTTGCCAAATTCTTAAATAAGGGCTTATTTTCATATTTTTCAATATCTGATTTGTTTGCTACATATACAGAAGAAATACCGGCAATTAAAATAAATAAAGCACTTATGAAAAGTTTAATAAAAGGTTTGGTTATACTAAAACGATTATTTTCAACCTTAATTTTATTTTTCTTAAATAAAGCAACAATAAAAAGAAGGGCAGTTAAAATTAAAGGTATGATAAAAATATTTAAAAACTTGATTTTCATTGCAATAGTTTCAACATCTTTATTTGCCTGCACACGTATGGCGCTTAAATCTTTGCGCAAATCGTCAAGTTTATTTCTGATAGAACTGATAATAGCAAGTTCATCGGCAGTAAAATTTGCTCTTTCTTCAAAATCTTTCTTACTCCAAATTTCTTGAAGTTGATTTTTAACTAAATCGATTTGGTTGAAAATTTCTTCTTCTTTTATTTTATA
>JAZRHJ010000078.1:0-1259 GCA_045644695.1 Alphaproteobacteria bacterium
ACTAATACTTTAGTTAGTGTTTCAAATCTTAGTTGTCAAGAAGCAACCTAAAAATTAAATAAAAAAAAATATCCTTGCTATAAAAATCGCAAGGACATTTTTTAACATTAATCAAAATTTTTTATAAACCTAACTGAATCATAACCTCTTTTTTAAGGGCTAAATTATCAATTTTTCCAGTTGCCGTTGTTGGAATTTTATCTTTAATTAAAATAGTTTTTGGCAGATATAATTCCGGATATCCGTTATTTTTGATAAATTCTCTTAACAATTCAACTGTCAATGAATTATCTGTTGTGACAACAACTATTTGTTCTCCTTTTTGCTCATGAGGAACTGCAACCACACCACAAGCAAACTCTTCTTTATCATTAAAGGCATTATAAATCATATTTTCAACTGCTTTTAACGATACCATTTCTCCACCGATTTTTGCAAAACGCTTAATTCGGTCTTTAATGGTAATAAAACCAATTTCATCAATTTCTACTACATCTCCTGTTTTATACCAGCCATCAACAGGAGGTACTAACACACCCGGATTGTCTGCCAAAATGTAGCCTTTCATCACATTCGGACCTCTAACAACTAACTCTCCGCCTTTTTCAATACCATCAACTTTTTCTAATTTACACTCCATACCAGGGCAAAGTTTTCCGATTGTACCAAACTTATTAAACACCATATTGTTACCGGCAACGGCAGGAGAACATTCGGTAGTGCCATATGCTTCCATTAAGCGAGTTCCGAGTTTTTCATTTAATATATTTCTGGTTTCAAGTTTTACACCTTCAGCACCGGCATAAACTAAACGAAGAGAAGCAAAATCAAGCGGATGAGATATTTTTGCATAACTTTTGAAGAATGTATCTGTTCCAATCATAACCGTTGCACTTAATTCATATAACAAGTCACTAATAACCCTAAAGTGCAATGGTGACGGATATAAGAACACTTTGGCCCCTTGATACAACGCATATAACGTTCCCAACACAAGCCCGAAACTATGAAAAACGGGCATTGAATTTAAGATAACATCTGTTCGGTTTAATGTTTCGAAAGTTGCAATTTGCCATACGTTAGAAACAATATTTCTGTGCGATAATACTACTGCTTTTGGTGTTCCTTCAGAACCTGAAGTAAACAAAATTGCGGCACTGTCATCAACCGATGCTTTGTAAGGAACATATTTTATCTTATATTGTAAAAGTGCTAAAATTTTTGCAAAAACAGAAACTTTTTTAACAGCCTCTTCCAAA
>JAZRHJ010000079.1:0-2215 GCA_045644695.1 Alphaproteobacteria bacterium
AAACTTAAGGGAACCCCTCTTGCCAATGTATTTAATGCGTGAGCAGATTTTGTTTTGGTCAATCTGATAGTATCGTTTGCCGACGGACTATAGTGATTATCATTGCTTCCATCTCGATTATTTTCATTATTTTCAAAATTATTTTTCTCACTATAAGTAGCCCAATCATAAGCCGTTGTACCATCATGCTTGGTAAATATATTTATTTTTCTTTTTGTTTGACCTCCTGCCATATAATATGCCAATGAGCCCACCTGCCCGTATTCGCCTCTGATAAAACGTCTTAAAGTGTGTTCATGCTTATCATTCCATTCATAAATAGTCGGCATTTGTCCCAAGAAATAGCCACCTCCAGCACTCCATGGCTCACCACTTAATTTTGCTCCGGTTTTTTCTGCCACTTCTTGAATTATTTTTATAAAACTACCATTAGCATCAAACTCTAAATTATTATTTAAGGCGCAATCGCCTGCCAAATCAAGCCGAAAGCCATCGACACCGCAAATTTGACTAAAAAACATCAAACTATCTTTAATAATACGTCCGCCTTGCTCACTGTTAGGGTTAAAACCGTTACCGCAACCGGTAGTATTAACAAACGAATGTCCGTCATAGGGGCTGTATCTGTAATAAGCATCGGGGTCTAAACCTTTATATGATATTAAAAATCTGTCCTGTTCGGATTCTCCAGTATGATTATAAACAACATCTAAACATACTTCTATTCCGGCTTTATGCATTTCATTAATAACCGCCAACAAATCATCAATTTTGCCATATCTCGGATCAATAGCATGATGATTCACCGGATTATATCCCCACTGATCTGAAAGACCTTTAGATTGTTTTAAATGCATATCTGCCATTGTCGGAGTTAACGGAAGCAGTTCTATTTGATTATATGATAAATTTTTAAAATGTGGCACTGCTTTACATAGTGATAATAATTTTCTGCTTTCGCTCGGGTCTATATCCGGATAATTTTCGATAAAATTACCTACATGCAATTCATATATATGAACTTTTTCCCAATCTAAATTTGGCTTTTTATACAAATACGGATATTTTTTTGATAACGTTTCTCTATCAAAAAACCTAACTACACTTTTAGGTGCGACATCTGCCGAATTTATATCGTTATTTCCCATTAAAATATATTTATCGGCATCAGAAATATCGCTTAAACTTTTAGTCACTTCATAAGCATAAGGATCAACCAACAATTTACTCGGATTAAAAAAACATCTTTCATCAGGGTTAAATTTACCGTATGACCTGTATCCATACTTTTGGCCTTCTTCTATGCCATCTAATATAGCATGCCAATTTCCGTTTTCATCTTGAGTCATTTCAACTCTGGTTTCTTTTTTTTCATCATCTGAAAATAAGCACAACTCAATTTTTTTAGCCTTAGGAGAATGAACACAAAATTCAATTTTATCTTCTAGCCTTCTAACACCTTGAAAATCATCCGACATACCCCACCTATACAAGAAATTATCTTTTCTTGCATACTATATCATAAAAAATTTATATTATCAATAAACTATTCAGAAAAAAGGATTGTATGCCCATTGTAATATAGCCTGACGCTGTTTTTTTCTACACTCTAAATCAAAAGCAAAACAATTTTTTTTAATTTGCATATAATGCCTTTTAAATTGTTTCCATCTTTGTATTTGTATATCATCAATTTTTTGCAGTCGTCTTCCCATATAATATCGACAATACCACTGAAACCAACCTCTAACATCGGGATATATAATCCACCCCTTTTCCTGCCATTGTTTTAATGACATTCTGGATTTTACTCTAAAATAATTCTGTTTCACATCAGGATAAAATGGAGATAATTTGGCATTTATAAACCAATCACTTGGAAATTCGGCTTGACAATCATTTAAATAATGCCCTTCAAAAACACCCAATTCCAATATTTGCATCGGGGATAACTCCGGCTTAAAATCCGGCGCAAAATTTTTGCCAGGTTCTTCAGACAATGTATATTCATAGCCTTGTTGCATTTTATCATTAACTATCATCTTATTCTCCTTTTGAAGATATAAGCTATTTTAACAGTTATGCAATATTGATAAAATCTTTATCTATAAACCGACCAAACTTAAAGCATATTCTTTAGCATTAAAAACATCTAAATCCTCAGTTTTTTCACCAACTCCGACAAAACATACCGGAATATTATGCTCTTGTGCAC
>JAZRHJ010000080.1:0-1086 GCA_045644695.1 Alphaproteobacteria bacterium
GTAAGTATGGCAAAATTAATTGAATATAGTGTTAGCGAAATTTCTTTTGCAATTAAAAAATGCGTTGAAACAACTTTTAATCAAGTTAGGGTTAAGGGTGAAATATTTGGTGCAAAAAGAGCAGATTCTGGCCATTGGTATTTGGCATTAAAAGATGCTAATGCCGTTTTATCGGCAGTGTGTTGGAAAGGAGTGGCATCTGCGTTAAATGTAAAAATTGAAGACGGACTGGAAGTTGTTGCTACGGGTAAAATTACTACATTTGCCGGAAAGTCTTCTTATCAATTGGTTATTGAACGTTTGGAAATTGCCGGAACAGGTGCTCTATTAAAACTGTTAGAAGAAAGAAAACAGCAATTTTTAAAAGAAGGACTGTTCGATGCAAGCCACAAAAAAGAAATTCCGTTTTTACCTAAGGTTATAGGGGTGGTAACCAGTGCATCTGGTGCCGTTATTCGTGATATTATTCATCGTGTTCGAGATAGGTTTCCTTCGCATATTATTGTTTGGCCGACACCGGTTCAAGGTGATGGGGCAGCCGAAAAAATTGCCGCAGCAATTAAAGGTTTTAATTTATTGCCGATAAATAATATTGAACGTCCCGACGTTTTGATTGTGGCAAGAGGAGGAGGGAGTTTAGAAGATTTATGGCCTTTTAATGAAGAAGTTGTAGTAAGAGCGGTTTATGATAGCCAAATTCCCATAATATCTGCGGTAGGACACGAAACTGATACCATGCTTATCGATTATGTGGCAGATAAAAGAGCCCCAACTCCGACAGGAGCAGCTGAGTTTGCAGTGCCGGTTAAAGAAGAAATCAGTTTGGCATTATCGGTGTTGGAATCTCGTTATTTGAGTGCAATGCATCGTTTGATAAAAGAGTATAAAAATTTAATTGAAGGGTTAGGCAGAGGAATTCCGAATTTGGAACAAATCGTGCTTGAAAATCAGCAAAAACTTGATGACAGAACCGAACGCCTTAAAGTATCTTTTGCTAATTATTTTAATGTTAAAGAGCAAATGCTCAATGTTATCGGTTTGAAACCTTATTTGATAAACAATTTGTTGGAAAAACATAAAATAAAT
>JAZRHJ010000081.1:0-6551 GCA_045644695.1 Alphaproteobacteria bacterium
CCAATTTAATTGCAAACGAAAAAGAACGCTCCATATTAGAAATAATATAATTTAAGATTTCCGGCGTAATAATGATTTGCCTGTCTTGAAATAATTTTACAATTAAAGCCGATAATAATTCATCATTTGGCTCACCGATAGCAACACTTGGTATAATATTTAATCTTGATTGCAAGTCAGGCAATTTAAAATGCATTCGAGCAGGAGCAATTTCTGATGTAAATAAAATATAACCACCCTCGTTTTGATATAAATTAAACAAATGAAACAAGGCTTCGTTATTTATTTTCGAATTTAAATTTTCTACAATCAGACAATAATTTTCCTTATGTAAAGTATGCACTTTATGTGACGTAATATCTTGAGCATTAATAATTTTAACATTAACAGGTTTTTTATAATAAGCCAAAACGTGCTCAACAAAAATGTGTGCCAAATGAGATTTTCCACAACCTTTAGGTCCATACAAAACATAAGCAAAAAAGGGCCAATTAGGCCAAATATCGATAACATTTATTGCTTGAATATTGCATTTATTGACCATAAAATCATCACGCTTATAGCCTGCCCGATGTTCAAAAATTAATGGAATTTGCTTATTTTTATTATTCATTTTCTGCCTATCCGTTATTTAATATATCTGAAACTTTTTGAGTCAAATCGCCCAAACTGTATGGCTTTGCAATAAACTCAAAATTTTCATCACCCGAAAGTTCTTTTCTGGCAATTTCTTCAGAATATCCTGATGCCAAAATAATTTTAACCGCAGAAATTTTATTTTTTACAATTTTCGCAAGTTCAGCACCGCTTAATCCCGGCATCACCATATCGGTTATAAGTAAATCAATTTGCTCGCTTTTATCTAAAAATTCAATTGCACTTTCGGCACAATTACATGCAACGACATTATAACCTTTTTTCTTTAACGCCCTAACCCCAAACGCTCTGACAGAGTCTTCATCTTCTACGAATAATATATTTATATCTTGCGGATTTGATATTGGCTTATATGCTCTGTCAATTTTTAAGACATTCATACCTAAAATAACTTTTTGTGATTTGGTATCAACACCTGAGGTTAACATTGGTGTTTGCTCTAAAGGTTTTTCTTTAACCTGTTCAATATCATCATCTGTTTTTTCAAATCGTGGTAAATATATAGAAAAAGTAGTTCCCACACCTACTGTACTGTCAACTTTAATAAAGCCTTCCGTTTGCCTGATAATACCATAAACCGTTGCAAGCCCCAATCCGGTACCTGAACCGACAACATTTTCTTTCGTAGAAAAGAATGGTTCAAAAATGCGATTTAGATTTTCTTTTTCAATTCCGCATCCGGTATCACTAACATTAATAACAACAAATTCTCCCTCTGCAATTGTATCGGCACCAAACTGATAGGGAGCATTTAATTTTTCGGTATGCGTGCTTATTTTTAATTTGCCCTTGCCATTCATGGCATCTTTTGCATTTACCGCCAAATTAACTATAACTTGCGAAAATTGGACTGGGTCAACACGAATAAATCCCAAATCGGTACCATGATTAAACTCTAAACTTATTTGTTCACCTAAAGTTCTTTTTAAAAGATAATTCAATTCAATAAAATTTTCGGTAACATCCATTAATTTTGGTTTTAAGGGTTGCTTACGCGAAAATGCCAAAAGTTGTTTAACCAAATTTGCAGCACGATGTGCATTACTTCTTATTTGGTTCAAATCGGCAAATGACGGGTCACCAATTCCATGCCGTTGCAATAGTAAATCACAAAAACCAATCATTGCCGTCAATAAATTGTTAAAATCATGAGCAACACCACCGGCAAGTTGTCCCATTGCTTGCATTTTTTGTGCTTGTGCAAACTTTAATTCCAAATTTTTTTCTTCGGTTGTATCGCTTACATAAAATATAAATCCGTCATTAAAACTTTTTTCACAATGAACTCTAATTCTTGGTGCGATATGAATTTTTATAATTTTATCATTTTTTAATCGTGTTTCCACAACATTTATAAATGATGATTGAATATCTTTTTCATAATTTTTAAAAATTTCATTTAATAAATTTAAAGTTGGTAATTGTATAAAATCTTTAACATTCTTATTTTCTAAATTTTGTTCTAAAATTTCGACCGATTTATTATTGAATGTTTTCACATCTCCTTGCTTATCAATAAAAATAATACCTAAAGGCGATAAATTAAACAACCAATCTATTTTATCAATGCCATAATTTAATTTTTGTAAAATTTCGGCATCATTTTGCAGTTCCCTTAACGTCATACCTCTTATTTTTATTTTATTATCATCTTTAAAATTGTTTTGTAAAACAAACATTTCTACATTTTCGGTATGTTCATTACAAAAAAGTGTTCTTCCCGTATATGCCGGCATGCAAGAATTTAAAATACCATTATCTTGCACAATTAAATCTTTCAAATTTTTACCTATTAAACTTTCTCTCGACTGAGATAGTGAAATTGCAAACGTTTCATTAACATATTCAAGTTGATACTCGGCATTTGCAATATATAAACCAATCGGCATATTATGAATAAAATCATGAAGTTTTTTTCTTTCATTTTCAAAAATTTGTTCAACATTTTTATGTGCGGTAACATCTTCCATTGTCCATAAAAAGTATGTTTCTTTTATAATTTTTTTTAACGAAAAATCACTTTCAAAAATATCATTTTTTTTCAGATAAATAGGTCTGACGGCAATTTTATACCAACGTGTTCTATTTTCAATATTAACCTCTATTGAAACATTTTCATTTTTAAGGCTGCATAAGGCTTGTTCCAAACGCTGAAAATTAAGATGATTTTGCCTTTCATCTACAATTATTGTTTTTAATTTTTCTAATATATTACCACTATCAAAGAAAGATTTTGCCGGATTATTTTCAATTATCGGTTCACCTTTATTATTATCAATTCGTCTGACAATATCATTACTTTTTAAAATTTCATTGGCAAAACCACCGTAGGTTAAAGCATTTTCACTTGCCGACAGCACGCTAATGGCAAGCAATATACTTAAAATTGTATTTATTAAAATAAGAACTAATAGATAAACCGAATATTGAGGAAAAATAAATAGCATCAAAACACTCAAACTCATCGCCACAACCGAATAAACAAGAGCAACTAACGTTTTCTCAAGTTGACGGTCGGGACGATGAATTGAGTTCTTATTAAGCATTATTAAAGCCTTTAATTTACGTTAAAACATCTGCTTTAACTTTTCCCGTACGTTTTGTAACTTCGGCAATATCCATAGCAACCTGTGCCAACGGTGTTAATATATCAAGCGGATTTTCATTTGTTTTTTGTTTTTCATACGCTTCAATATACACTCTCAAAGTTGCTCCGCTGGTGCCTGTACCCGATAAACGATATACAATTCTGGAACCGTCTTCAAAACATACAATTAAGCCGTTTTTGGTAGAACTTCCGTCGACAGGATCATTATAAACGAAAGGATATGCTTTAGAAACTACATATTTTCCATACGTTTTTCCCTCTAAATCAGGAAGTTTATTTTCTAAATCTGCCATCAAATTATCGGCAACAGCAGTATCAATACCTTCAAAATCATAACGCAGATAATAGTTCCTACCATATTTTTCCCAAAAATCCTTAACAATAGCAGCCACTGACTTCTTGGTTGCCGCTAAGATATTAAGCCAGAATAAAACCGCCCAAATACCGTCTTTTTCACGAATATGGCTTGAACCAGTGCCAAAACTTTCCTCTCCGCAAAATGTAATTCGATTAGAATCCATCAAATTGCAAAAATATTTCCAACCTGTAGGAACTTCATAGTAATCAATTTCTAAATTTTTTGCCACTCTGCAAACAGCAGTTGATGTCGCCGCCGATTTTGCTACACCGAATATACCGTTTTTATATGCAGGAACATATTTATAATTATCGGTAATAATTGCCAAACTGTCACTGGGAGTAACAAAAAATTTACGACCTAAAATCATATTCCTGTCACCATCGCCATCGTTTGCGGCACCAAAATCAGGAGCATTATCCGAATACATCAAATCCACCAACTCTCTAGCATATATTAAATTAGGGTCAGGATGAAGACCGCCAAAATCAGGCATAGGAACAAAATTTTTAACAGAACCTTTTTGAGCACCTAAAATTTCTTCAAAAATCTTAACGGCATAAGGCCCAGTAACAGCATTCATAGCATCAAACACCATTGTGAAACCGCTTTTAAATAGCGCTTTTATTGCTTCAAAATCAAAAATTTCTTGCATCATTTCAACATAATCGACAATAGGATCAATAACCTCTATTTGCATATCGCCAATTTGTTGAACTCCCAATTTACTCAAATCTATATCGGCACAATCATATATTTTATAAGAAGTAATTTCTTTTGTTCTTAAATAAATAGCATCTGATATTTTAGATGAACATTGCCCGCCGCTTTTTGTGGCATACTTAATTCCGAAATCGCCATCAATGCCACCAGGATTGTGAGAAGCAGAAAGAACTAAACCGCCATCTGCCTTATTTTTTAATAAAACTTTTGAAGAAGCCGGTGTAGAAATATATCCGTTTTGACCAACAATAAGTTTTTTCATTTTATTTGCTGCGGCAATTTTAATGATTTTTTGTATTGCAACATCATTATAATAACGGCCATCTCCGCCTAAAACAAAAGTTTGCCCTTCAACACCGCCTATTGCATCAAACAAACTTTGCACAAAATTTTCCACATAATTTGGTTGTGATACAATTTTAGATTTTTTTCGTATGCCTGCTGTACCCATTTTTTGGTCAGTATAAGGTTTAGTTGCAATATTTTTAATCATAAGCATATTCCTTTTTAATAATTTTAACAGATATGTTTAGATATTGACTCAATTTTTTCACAAGGTAAAGCAAAATTTACTTGTTCTGCCATATAAAATCAGTCAATTTTTTTAAATCGCGACGAGCATATAAATCAGGTAAATCGAACAGTGTTTTAAGTTGCGGAATATCTTTATCCAAAACCGTAATACCGTTATTTATACCCAAATTAAATTCTGCTCTGTGAGTAAAATACGGAGCAACTCCAAATCCGAACAAACGTCCGTTTTCTCTCAATATTTTATAATCATCTTCAGAATATACATCATTAGGAATCGCAACCCATCTGAATGCATTTTTTCCCATTGCTGCCCTTTGCTTTTTAGCATCCCATATAAGTTTTGCATACAAACTATCTTTTAACAACAAACTGTTTAAGCCTTCTTGTCCACATAACGGGGTAATAAAAATATCGGCATGATGAAAATATTGCCTGTTTGGAGCATCTAAAATTACCACATCATATTTATCAATTTGGCTAAAAATATTTTTATTTAAACTATGGTACTCTGGAACAGGCAGCTTATAATCATTACTTAAATTTAAAGTGTGCCGTTTTGCTACAAAATAAGCCAAATCACTTTTAAAAACATCATCCATAAGCGCCACTTTATAATCTTTAGCAAGCAACACCCCCAAATGAGCAGCAATTAATGTTTTGCCCGAATTTTGATTTATACTGTTAACAACAATTACTTGAGTCATTTTTATTTTTGAGCATAAGCACTGTTAGATTTATACGAAGTAACCATACACGATTGATTATTTTTATGCAGCAATGAACAGGCACTTGCAGCATAATCTTTAGTCACTCCTGTTAATTGTGAGCGATAAATAATTTTTCCCGCCGAATTTGATTTTTCAATATTAATACCCGTAAACGCAAATTTTCCGGAAAGTTTTTTCTTAATACTTTGAGCATGGCTATGTGCTTTGTTATGAGTACCGAATGCACCTATTTGAATAGCCCAGTTTCCTTTTGTTTGCTTAATTTCAGGAACTAATTTGGATTTAGAGGCATATTTTACTTTATTTTTTTCACTCGACGAAATATCCGCATATAATTTTTTAACATCAATTTTGTTTGAAATTTCAACCTCATCTAAGGCTTTTTCCATCATATTTGCTATTTTCTTATCACGTTGGTCCTGTTGATCATGTCCCATTGTAACAGCAATTACTCTGTGATTACCTCTTTTGGCTGAGGTAACAATATTAAAGCCCGACGCAGCCGTATATCCGGTTTTCATACCGTCGGCGCCGTCAAAATTTTCTAACAACGTATTATGCGAAACATATTTTTTGCCTTCATATTCAAAACTTTTAGTTGAAAACCAAGAATAATATTGCGGAAAATGATGGTATAATGCTGTTGCTAAAATGGCCATATCACGTGCTGTGGTTTTTTGTTGAGAATTTGGTAGCCCCGATGCATTTTTAAATGTTGTATTATTCATACCCAGTTTTTTTGCTGTTTGTGTCATTAAAGATGCAAACGTTCTTTCATCTTTGGCCAAAGATTCACCTAAAACGGTAGCGCAATCATTTGCCGATTTTACAATAGTTGCAATAATTGCTGTTTTTACATCTATGGTTTTTCCGGGAGTTAAACCCAAACGTGACGGAGAGCGATTTGCTGCCGTATGTGAAATTTTTAAATTATCATCCAAAT
>JAZRHJ010000082.1:0-1353 GCA_045644695.1 Alphaproteobacteria bacterium
CAGCATTGAAATAATTTTGAAATTCCAACCCAACGGATTTTATCCTTAAATGCGACGTTTCAAAATCAATGTATTCGGGTTCTGATACGTAGGTTTCACAATTTTTGTTATGGTTTACTTTTGCAATGTAATATTTTCCGTTATAGATTCTGATGCCCATATAATAACCATCGCTCATTAACTCAAAGTTGGTTAGCGGTGTTCTCATATCTGGACATTTAGCGATGGCTTGATATTCTTTATAGAATGAGTTATCGAAATACTCCGATAAATCCGCTTTATTCATGCTGGCTATTTCTTGCTTGAATATTCTAGATAGCATCTTTTGAGTCGGTTTTATGCTATGCCATAAAATAACCCTTTGTGCCGATAAATCGAATTCATCATTTTTAAGGTTAAATGTATCTGTTACTTTTACCCTATATCCATTGTCTACTATCGGCATATTCCAGCCGACGGTATACGGATTAATCCAGTTTAGATTATTCCCCAGATATAGCGATCTCATATTTCCGTTTCTTTTAAACGTTTTTCTTATTTCCATCGATTCGGAGAACTCCGATATAAAACGGGTATTGTTCGTATATCTTATCGGTAGGAATTCATCTTTTACTTCTAACACTGGCAATTTATCGAATTCGTCATCATACCCCTTTATGTTATTGGCGGTGCTTGTCTGAATGAAGATTATTTTACCACCAGAATCGGGATCGATCATAGTTTTCAATCCGCTTTTCACAACTTCTAAATCGGGAGCAAAATTAAGCCATGCGTTAATACTGATTTTAAATTCATCACGGTTATAACGCTCCCATAATACCGTTTTGCCGTCGTGTATTAAATCCAGTGCATAACACATAGCCGAATATGATTTACCGACATTACGAACCGATGTTAGAACGGTATAATCGGCATCATATGATAAATCGGCTTGTAAATCCAGTTTAGTATAATACTCGGATTCGCAAATAGGAACCCCTAATTTTTCAATCTTCCTTTGCATAAGTCATCACATCGGGTTTCATTTTAAAATAGACGTACACATTACCGAATTTTCTAGAATTCCCAAAACAAGAAACGTACTAAAAATAATTTTTTGGATTCAATTCGATTTCAATATAATTGAATTCATAAATTATGTTCATTTACTCACTACCCTTAAAAATTCTTAAATCTGAATTAATACGTTTTTCATCTTTCAATCTTTTAATTAAAAATTGTTCAAATGTCATTTTTTTAAATAAAGATGGTTGATTACAAAATGCCGTATAATCTGTTAAAAAATTTTTTCTATCAATTTCATCCGAATAAACGTTAATATCCCGCATTACATAAGGTAAACATTTGTGATCA
>JAZRHJ010000083.1:0-6964 GCA_045644695.1 Alphaproteobacteria bacterium
TGCCAATTCGTCGTGCAGTTTTCCGCCTGTCGTACTTGGGGTAATTTCTATTTCTTCCTTTTTATACATATCACCAGCATCAAGTTCTTCTACCACTTTCATTATAGTAACACCGCTTTTATTATCGCCATATTCTATACAGCGCTGAATTGGAGCGGCCCCTCGCCATCTCGGTAATAGCGAAGCATGAACATTGACACAACCTTTACCAAAGGCTTCCACAACTTTTTTAGGCAAAATTAAACCATAGGCTGCAACAACTGCAATATCGGCATTTAGTTTGCAAAATTTTTCTTGTTCGCTTTCATCTTTAAAAGTTTTAGGAGTTCTTACCTCAATTCCATATTTTGAAGCCAATATATGTACCGGTGTTTTACTAACCTTATTGCCTCTACCGGCAATTTTCGGTTCTTTGGTATACACACAAACAACTTCATGCTCTTTAATCAATCTTTCCAATACCGGAACGGCAAAATCAGGCGTTCCCATAAATACAACTTTCATATTTTATCACCTATAGAAAAGCCGCCTGACCGGCGGCTTAAATTGTTACAAATCAGTTAAGCCCATAAGTTTATATTTTACTCTGATTTTATATTCATCAGCATAACTCTTAAGAAGTGCGTCAGCAAAATCTTTAGTTACCGATTGTAAAACATTGCGCTTAATTAAATCTGTTTCTTCTTTAGACAATTCAACCGAATTATCATAATCTTCAATTGCAACTGCCACAATATAATCATCACCTACTTGAATTTGATGAGGAGTGTTAAGAGACTCTGCAAACATGGATTTAATATCCCCATATCCGACTTTATCAAAAGTTTCGTTTCTGGTTAAAGGACGTGATGTATAAACATCTAAAGAATATCTTTCGCCAACCGACGACATATCATCACCATTTTCCAAATCGTGCATTACGTCGTTTAATTTTTCCTGCGCAATTGCCGATTTTTCATTATCCGACCATAAATTTACAATATCATCACGCACTTTATCCAAAGGTTTCGGATGTGTTTCATTAACGGCGTCAACTCTTAATGCAAACAAACCTTTGTCTGTTTCAATAACCTGACTGGTTTCACCCAATGCATATGAGAATCCGGCATCTACAAATTCGGTAGTTAACACGAGGTCGTTAATATCTTGATAGTCTGATGAAGCAGTTTTATCTTCGGCAAAACCCAAAACTTTTTTCAAATCAATATTCAATTCTTGAGATAATGTTTCTAAAGTTGCACCAGCGGCCAATTTATCTTCCATTGAACCCAAAACCTCATAACTTTCATCATACAAACGCTCGTCTTTTAAGATTTTTTCAATTTCGGAAGCAGCAACATCGAAACTTGTCTTTGAACTCTCTTTAATATCTTCAACTTTCATTATTTGCCAAGCATTGCCAACCTTAACAGGCTTTGTATATTGACCTTTTTCAATTGCATATACTTCAGAAGCAATTTCAGGCAACAATTCATCTTGTGCAGCAAAGCCCAAATCGGTATCTTCTTTGCTTTGTCCGACAAATTCGCTAGCAACATCATAAAAATCTTTACCGTTTTGAAGTTCTGCATATGCAGAATTTGCTTTTTCTTCATCATCAAACATCATTTGTAGCACTTGACGTGTTTCGGGGGTTTCATAATCTGATTTATTTTCTTGATAATAGAAGTTGATATCTTCATCACTAACTTTAATATTGTCATATATATTTTGCATCGGCACGTACAAAACCGTTAAATCACGACGTTCAGGCTCCATATAATTTGATGAAAAATCTTCATAATATTGATTTATTTCTTCATCAGTAATACTTCTGTCAACAACCATTTCCGACGGCTTAATGTTAACATATTTAAATGTACGACGCCTATTATCTACCTTTGATTCGGCATCAAGCAAAACTTGCGGTACGTTTATATTTAAAACCTGCCCCTGTATAAGAAAACGATTAACTAAATTTCTTTTAACCGATTTTACATATTCTGCTTCAGATAAGCCGCTTTTTGCTAACAATTCTCTAAACATTTCTTTACTGAAATTACCGGACGAATCTTTAAATGTGGCATCATTAACAATAAGGCTTTGAATAAATAACGGATTAAACACAATATTATATTTATCGGCTGTTCTGTCAAGAATACTGTCATTTAATAATTTTTGCGATAAACCATATATAACGGCTACACGCATCTCATCAGTCAGTTCTTGCCCATCACCTAAAAGCGCACTCGCCATTGCTAATTCATTTTGCGCCAAATAAGAAAATTGCGATTGCAAAATTTCAACATTGTCGACTCTGATTACTGCGCGATTATTACTTGCGTTACTTAAATAACTGCTAACTCCGAAAAGTGACATAAAACTTAGTGCCGTTAACGTTAAAATGAGTTTTGCAGCCCAACCTTTTAGTGCTTTTGCTAATTTGTTTATCATTTTTCTTTCCTAAAATTATAAAAACGTTTTGCGCCTATTATAGTTTAATAATTAATTATTGCAATTACAAAATATTGATGTTGAAAACTTTTTTTAACTGGAAAATATAAAATCTATGTGTTAAAAGATGTGCAGAATTAAATTTAACATTAAACAGGATTTTTTAATATGGCTCGTAAAATTTTAATTGCCGGCAACTGGAAAATGAATGGACTTTTGGAAGATGGTGTTAATCTTGCAAAAGAAGTTGCATCTGAAGTAAAAAAACTCGGTAAACCAGAATGCGAATTTTTGATTTGCCCTCCTTTTACTTTATTAACAAGTGTTAAAAAGGCTTTACGCGGTTCTAAAGTTGCTTTAGGTGCTCAAGATTGTCACATTGCCGAAAAAGGCGCTCATACTGGAGACATTAGCCCGTTAATGCTCCAAAATGTAGGCTGTTCTTATGCTCTTGTGGGACATTCCGAAAGAAGGGCCGATCACCTTGAAACAAACGAATTGGTATGTCAAAAGGCTCAAGCATTACATAAAGCAGGCTTAAAAGCGGTTATTTGTATAGGTGAAACCTTAAATGAACGCGAATCGGGAAAAACCATTGAGGTTTGTTCAAAGCAAATTATGGGCTCGGTTCCTGATGATGCCACCGCTTCCAATACCGTAATTGCTTATGAGCCGGTTTGGGCTATTGGCACAGGAAAAACGCCTACTGCCCAAGAAGTGCAAGAAACTCATGCTGCAATCAGAAAAGTTATTGCTAAAAAGTTAGGAAAAGGCGTTGCAAATAAAATGCGTTTATTGTATGGTGGTTCAGTAAAACCATCAAATGCTAAAGAACTTTTATCATTAGAAGATGTTGACGGAGCATTAATTGGCGGCGCAAGTCTTAAAGCAACAGATTTTATGTCAATTGCTGCATCTGTATGTAAAAAATAAAGAATTGAAAAGGAAAATATAATGGGATCTGTATTGTTAGTTATACATTTAATTACCGCAATCTTTTTAGTTGCAATAATTTTAATGCAACGTTCTTCCGGCGGTGCTCTTAATGGCTTAGGCGGAGGATCAGGTGCTAATAGTTTTTTAAGTGCTCGTGGTACAGGTAATTTGTTAACACGTCTTACCGCTATTTTAGCAACCGTATTCTTTATTACGAGTATTTCTCTTGCCTTATATTATAAAGGCGCTGAACGTAAAAGTTCATCAATTCTTGATATTGCACCTGTAACACAAAATGCACCGGCTGTAACCGATGCGCCTCAAGTACCTGAAATTCCATCAGTTCCTGAAGCAAAGTAATTGCATGGCAAAAAATAAAAACATAAAGGCACCTAAAACCCATAAGGTGCCTTTCTCACTTTTAAATAGATGAAAAAGGACTATAATTAAAATGACAAATCCAAATACAAAATTTATTTTTATTACGGGCGGTGTTGTATCTTCTTTAGGAAAAGGCTTGGCTTCAGCATCATTGGCTGCTGTTTTGCAAGGGCGCGGTTATAAAGTTCGTTTACGAAAACTTGACCCTTATTTAAATGTTGACCCAGGAACTATGAGTCCTTATCAACATGGCGAGGTTTTTGTTACCGATGATGGCACCGAAGCCGATTTAGACTTAGGGCATTACGAAAGATTTTCCGGCGTTTATGCAACAAAATTTGACAGTATCACCACCGGAAAAATTTATCAACGTGTTATTGACAAAGAACGACGCGGAGAATATTTGGGGGCAACCATTCAGGTAATCCCACATGTTACCAATGAAATAAAAAATTTTATTATATCTAATCTTGATAATGAAGATTTTGTTTTGTGCGAAATAGGCGGAACGGTCGGAGACATTGAAGGACAGCCATATTTAGAAGCAATTAGGCAGGTCGCATACGATTTAGGGCGCGACAGAGTTATGTTTATTCATTTAACACTATTACCTTTTATTCCAACAGCCGGAGAATTAAAAACAAAGCCCACCCAACATTCTGTTAAAAAACTGCAAGAATATGGTATTCAGCCAGATATGTTACTTTGTCGTTCTCAAATTAAAATTCCCGAAAATGAAAAACGTAAACTTGCTCTGTTCTGCAATGTAAAGGAAGAAAATGTTATTACCGCTCTTGATGTAAGCAACATATATCAAGTTCCTCTTTCATATTCCAATGAAGGAATGGACAGAGCGGTGTGCAAACATTTCGGTATTGATACCAACACACCTTCCGATTTAAGCAAGTGGCAAAAAATTATCGAAACAATAAAAAATCCGGAAGGCGAAATTTGTATCGGTGTTGTCGGAAAATATACTTCATTATTAGAAGCCTATAAATCTTTGCATGAAGCAATAAAACACGGAGCAATTGCAAATAATTATCAAGTCAAAATCAAATGGATAAATTCGGAAAATTTAGAAACCGAAAATTATGCTGACGAATTAAAAGATATAAATGCAATTATTGTTCCGGGAGGTTTTGGCCAACGTGGCACAAAAGGAATGATAAATGCCATAAAATATGCACGTGAAAACAACCTTCCTTTTTTAGGAATATGTTTGGGTATGCAACTTTCCGTTATCGAAACAATGCAAAATGTTTGCCATATTAAAAACGCAAACACTACCGAATTTGAAACTTCTTGCACACCGGTTGTCACCCTAATGACACAATGGGATAAAAACGGAGCAAAGGAAAATCGGAGTAAAGACGGAGATTTGGGAGGAACTATGCGTTTAGGAGCATATCCTTGTCGTATCTTAGAAAACACTAAAGCCTTTGAGATTTATAATAGTAAAGAAATTTTTGAGAGACATCGTCACAGATACGAGGTGAACATAAATTTTGAAGAAACTCTTAAAAATGCCGGTATGCTTATTAGCGGAAAATCTCCCGATAATATGTTACCTGAAATTGTAGAACTTAAAAACCATCCTTGGTTTATAGCTGTTCAATTTCATCCGGAACTAAAATCTAAACCTTTTGAACCACATCCACTATTTATATCATTAATAAAAGCGGCTATTAATAATAGCAGATTGGTTTAAATATGCAAAAACCCGAGTTTGCACTCGGGTTTTTTTTGTTTTTATTTTTAATTATTTCTCAATAGCGGTTAAAGGCACTTCCTTACCATCTAAATCATATTTAACAATCGTTCCTGTTTTGTACAAATTATCAAATGTCTCTGCTGCTACTTTTTGTGTCAGCAAGTTTTTAATTTGCGGCTCGATTTCTTTTAAATCAAGTGGTTTAGAATCGCGGAAATCATCAACCATAACTACATGATAGCCAAATTGAGTTTTAACCGGAGTTTTGCTATATTCGCCTTTTTTCATAGAAAATGCTGCTTTTGTAAATTCAGGCACCATAATTTCTTCGGTGAAATAGCCTAAATCAACTGCTTTATCCAAAGAATTTTCTTTAGCCAATTTTTCAAAATCAGCTCCATTATTTAACTTACCGATTAACTCTTTTGCTTTATTTTCATCGGCAACCAAAATGTGTTTTGCTTTAACTTCTTTTTTGCTTTTGAAGTTTTTGACATATTCTTCATCATAGAATTTTTTAACCGCATCATCATTTACTTTCTCGGCAATTACTTTTTCCATATAAACCTTACGAGCCAAATCTTCTTTTGCAACTTTTAATTGTTCTTTATATTCGTTTGTATCTTGAACTTTTGCAGAATCGGCTGCTTGATAAACTAACTTACCGTTTATATAAATATCAACTGCTTTAGCATAAAATTCATCAAATGGAACTTGTGTCGAAATTTGCGGATTGTCATCATAGCCTTTTTTAATTTCTTCAACGGTAATAATTTCACCATTTACACGAGCAGCAACAGTACCCTCTTTAGCAACTGTTTTCTCAACAGGCTTATTAACAGATGGCACTACGGCATTTGTGGCGACAACCTTACTTTTTTCAGAATTAGCACCAAAAGAATATGCGGCAACGGCAACAACGACCATTGCAGTAGCGGTTAATAAATATTTTTTCATAACTTTTTCTCCAAATTTAAATTTTTACTACTTATATATATAATCATTTTTTACTAATATTCAAAGTATTTTTTAATATAAGTTTATAACTTTGGTCGATAGTATTGACAAGAGAGTTAATAAACACTAAATGTAACATATTGTAATAAAATAAGGTAAAGTCTATGTTAAATAAAATTGCTCGTAAACTTTTTGGCAGTGCCAATGAAAGATTTGTAAAAAAACAATTCAAAATTGTAGAAAAAATTAATGCTTTGGAACCGGATTTTGAAAAACTATCCGATGAACAATTAAAAGCAAAAACTGATGAATTCAGGAAAAGAATTAAAGAAGGTGAAACTTTAGATGAACTTTTACCTGAAGCGTTTGCAACCGTTCGTGAAGCAGCAAAACGCACATTAGGGCAAAGGCACTATGACGTCCAGTTGGTTGGCGGTATTGTTTTACACAAAGGTATGATTTCGGAAATGAAGACCGGTGAAGGTAAAACTTTGGTTGCCACATTGGCAGCATAAGTCGGAGGCCAAGCGGTCTTAGGAAGAC